>NZ_JBLWTZ010000004.1:0-256002 GCF_048269885.1 Tenacibaculum sp.
CTAAAAAATATTCCGAGTGCTAAAGAAGTGAATGACAATGGAGGAATTGAATTAGGGAAAATGAATGCCAAATTATTGCAGAAAATAGAAGAATTAACCTTATATACTATTCAGCAAGAAAAAGCATTACATGCTAAAGATGTTAAGCTAAAGAAGCTGGAAGATGAAACAGAAAAATTAAAAGAACGATTGGCGAGAATAGAGGCTCTTCTATTAAAAAGATAACAAAAAAATCCCGCAACTAAGTTGCGGGATTTTTTTATACTGTTTATAAAAGTTTTATTCGGTAGGAATACGCTCATCAATCATTTTTAATGGCATACCTTCCATTAAACCAATCAGGTCTAATATATCTCTTACTTTTTCTTCTTCTTCAGCTTGTTCTGTTACAAACCATTGTAAAAAGATTTCAGAAGTGAAATCACCTACTTTTCTTGCGGTTTTGAATACGTGGTGAATTGATTTGGTAACCTCTATTTCTGCATCTAACGAAGCTTCAAAAATAGCTCGTAAACTCTCAAATTCGTGAGCAACTTCAGTAGCTATAGGTGACATTGCACTACCGCCATTATCGTTAACGAATTTGAATATTTTCATCATGTGCTCTCTTTCTTCTTCAGCTTGCTTATAAAAGTATGCGGCGCTATTTCTAAGTTCTCTTTGATCGCACCATGACGCCATGGCTAAGTATTTAGAAGAAGCTTGTTGCTCCATCGTTATTTGGTGGTTTAGCAAATCAACTACTTCCACATCTAAAATCATGTCTCTTCTTATTGCTGTTTCCATAATATTTTATTTAGTTTTAATACTATAAAGATACAGATTATAAGGCTTTAAAAAGAATGGAGCACCTAATTTAAAGCCAGTCTTAGTAAAAACTTTTCTGTTTAAATACTGATAAAAGAAGCTCTCTTAACTCTATAAGTTGAGGTACTTCTAGGAATAATAGGTGTTTGTTGTCTGCTGCAAAAAGGAGTATGAAGTTGTCTCCATCGATAATCGTTTCTAATGATTCATAAGAAGCGTATTCTAATACTTTTTTCCTGAAGGCTAATAGCTGACAGAAAGTAAAGTCGATTACTTTATAGCCTAAATCTAGTTGGTAGCAGTTTCTGCCACCGCAAGATATTTTAAATGATAATTCTTCTATAAAAAAATTCATTCGGCAAATATAATTATTTTTAATAAATCTAAAGAAGAATAATATAAGCAATAAAAAAGCCCACTAATTAGTGGGCTTTTTTATTATAAACGTCTTTTAAGACTAGATATTTAATGATTCAAATAACTCAACTAATTTAGGATTAGAAGGTCTTGGAGCATTAGAGTCTACAATCTTTCCTTCTGGATCTAATAAAATAAATCTTGGAATTCCTGATACTCTGTACGCATCCATAAAAGCGTTGTCTTCTTTAGCATATAATTGTACACCCGATAATTCTTTATCAACAATCATTTTTTTCCAAGTTTCGTAGTCTTTTTGTCTGTCAACAGAAATACTTACAAACTCAATATTTTTATTGTGGTATTTTTCTTCAACTTTTTTTAAGAAAGGAATTTCGTTTTTACATGGTTGACACCAAGTAGCCCATAAATCGATATACACATATTTCCCTTTTAAATCATCTAAAGAAGTAGTGCCACCCGCATTGTTTTCATAATCAACAAACTTAGGAGATTCAGCACCTTTAGCTAAGTTTTTAGCAATGTATTGCTTGTCGTTATACATTTTAGTTAAGTACTTTTCTAAACCAGTAATACTTTGTTTTTGGTTTGCTACGAACGTAGAATCTAATGAAGCTCCTTCAAATCTTTTGTTAAAGTCGTCAACAAAAGAAGAAATTTTAGATCTGAAATCTAACTCCGGTAAATCCATTAATTCTTTATCGCCAAATAATTTTTCTTGATTTAAAGAAGATTGAGCTAAGAAAGCACTTTCTTCAAAACCAGCACCCGTATAAGTTATCGTTTCATCAAATTCTTTAGCATCAACTGTTACGTTAATATCGGCTCCATTTTTTAAGTATAAAGTAGCGTATTCTTTACCATCAAAAAGTCTGTAGAAACCATCTTTTACATTCATAGTATCTTTAAAGGTTCCGTCCTCACCAACTTTAATTACTTTGTTGAATTTAAATTGAGGGTTAGAAATAGTAACTGTTTCAGAGTTTTTGTTGGTAATTTTTCCAGAAAAAGTCACATAATCTTTTTGCTCCTCTTTACATGAAACTAAGGCAATAGAAAATGCCAATAAGTAAACTAGTTTTTTCATTAGGGTGTATGTTTAATTTTGCTGTTTAGCGTTATAATAAGCGTCTAAATTAGTGATTTTAAATGAAAGCACAATTTTTTAACATTTCCCTAACTGTTTTTTGAAGCCCTAGGCTTGCTTAAATTTTAATGTCATAATTATCCCAACCAACCTTCACGGTCTAGACTTCTATATTGAATAGCTTCGGTAATATGTTCGGATTGTATGTTTTCGGAAGAAGTTAAATCGGCAATAGTACGAGATACTTTTAAAATTCTGTCATAAGCCCTAGCCGATAGGTTTAATCTTTCCATGGCTATTTTTAATAAGTTCTTACTTTCTTCTGATAATTTACAAAATTCACGAATTTGCTTTACATTCATTTGTGCGTTGTAATGAATGTTTTCAAAGTCTTTAAATCTAGTTGTTTGTATTTCACGAGCATGGGTAACTCTTTTTCTAATATCTACGCTACTTTCTCCTTTTCGTTCATCAGAAAGCTTATCAAAAGGCACTGGAGTTACTTCAATGTGAATGTCTATTCTATCTAACAAGGGGCCAGAAATTTTACTTAAATATCGTTGCATTTCGGCAGGAGAGGAGGTGACAGGTGAGTCAGGATTATTGAAATATCCTGAAGGACTGGGGTTCATACTTGCTACTAGCATAAAACTACTAGGATAGTTTACAGTAAAACGAGCGCGTGATATGGTAACTTCTCGATCTTCTAAAGGTTGGCGCATTACTTCTAAAACAGTACGTTTAAACTCGGGTAGTTCATCTAAAAATAACACACCATTATGTGCCAAAGATATTTCACCTGGTTGCGGATATTGCCCTCCACCTACGAGTGCAACATCAGAAATAGTATGATGTGGAGAACGAAAAGGACGCTGATACACCAAGCCAGTATTTGTTACTTTTCCAACTACAGAATGAATTTTTGTGGTTTCTAAAGCTTCTTGTAAGGTCATAGGAGGAAGGATGGAAGGGAGTCGTTTTGCTAACATTGTTTTACCCGCTCCTGGAGGTCCAATAAGAATAATATTATGTCCGCCAGCTGCAGCAATTTCCATACAACGCTTTATAGATTCTTGTCCTTTTACATCAGCAAAATCAAATTCTGGAAAGTTGATATGTTTGTAAAATTCAGCCTGAGTATCAACGGTTGTAGGTTCGATTTGCTTGTTGCCATCAAAATGATTGACAACTTCCATAATATTGTCTACTCCAAGAATATTTAAGTCACTAACAATAGCAGCTTCTTTAGCATTCTCTTTGGGTAGGATAAAATGTTTAAACCCTTCTTCACGTGCTTTGATAGCTATGGATAAGGCTCCTTTTATGGGTTGTAAACTTCCATCAAGAGAAAGTTCTCCCATAATAATATATGCATCAATATGTTCTGATTTTATTTGATTGGAAGCCGCTAAAATCCCAATAGCTAAGGTTAAGTCATAGGCAGCACCCTCTTTACGAATGTCGGCAGGTGCCATGTTAATAATAATTTTCTTTCCGGGAAATTTGTAGCTGTTGTTAGTTAAGGCAGCAGAAATTCGATACGAACTTTCACTTACAGCTTTATCAGGTAACCCCACCAAGTGGTATCCTATACCTTTATCCATATTTACTTCAACAGTAATTGTAGTTGCTTCAATACCAAAAACAGCACTTCCATAGACTTTTACTAGCATATTTTCTCTTTTCGTTAAAGATAGAGAAAAAAATAAAAGTTATTGTAATTGCATTTGCTGTGGAGTCCAACGAGTTGGATCATTCTTTTTTAAGAAGCCTTTTAAAAGATTGTTGTTCTGATAATCGATATAATCATCATAAATTAAGGCTGTGGGCTTTTTACTAAGTTTGTTAAATGGGATAGAGAAAGTATTGTTGTCAATATCTTGTTGACTTACAATAAAAAATGAGAATCCTGTTAAATCTAGATTTTTGTTTATTGTTGATGAATCATAAAAAAGAGTTGATACCTTGGAAAAGGTGTAAATACTTTTAGGTGTTTTCTCTTTTTTATCGACTTCTTGGGCAGTAGCAGTAAACATAGCTGCTATTAAAAAAAGGGTGGTGATGCTATTTTTCATAAAGTTCCATTTATAAAAAGAGTACCAATAACTATGCCTTTTTCGACATAGGAAAGAGGGACTTATATATTTTACGGATGCCAATAAATATTAAAATCACTGCAATAACAGCTACTATAGGCAAAAAAATGGAAAAGGCAGTCATTACTATTGAAGTGCCTGTTTCTACAGTTGAAATAACAGGGTTGGCAATTCCACCAGTTGTTGCGGTAGAGCTAAGTCGAGTAGAAGCAGCAGTGCCCTTAATGGCTGTAGCGGTTCCTCCACCAGCTATAATTGCCAAAGCCCAAGTGATTACCGGAGATAAATCTGCTACAGTTGAAACCATTACAGCAGTACCAGCAATAGCAGCTAATGGAATTGCTACAGTATCGAGTAAGTTATCAAACCAAGGAATATAATAGGCAAATATTTCTAATATTGTAGCGACTCCCAAGGTTATAATAGCTGGTGAACTAGCTACCCATAGCCAGTTTTGATTTAAAGGGATAAGGTTATAATATCCTGCTAAACTCAATGCAAATAGCGGTAAAAACACTCTAAAGCCTACTGAAGCAGCTAAGCCTATTCCTAAAAATATACTGATAATAGTTTCTGGTGTCATATATTTTTTATTGAAAGATATAAAAAAAGCCTCTTTTTAAAAAGAGGCTTTAAATATTATAATACGAATACTAAAATTAGTTAGCGTTGAATCTGTCTAAACCAGTTTTTAACCAATTGTAGTAAGTTGTATGATCTGTATATTGTTGAGGTGAGTTTAATACCTCTAATTCTGGACTCATTAACACATAGAATGGTTGAGAAGCTGTTTTAAAGTTAGCAGCTTGTAAAGTTGCCCATTTATCACCATAAGTTCTAATTCTCTTTACTTTTCCATTAGATTTGATAAAGTCGAATTGCTCTTCTTCTGGTAACGTTCTTTGGTGGTCATCTACGTATAATGAAATTAATACATAATCATCATTAATTAGAGAGTAGATGTTTGGTTGACTCCAAATATTCTCTTCCATTTTACGACAGTTAACACATGCCCATCCTGTAAAGTCTAATAATACTGGTTTGTTAACTGATTTTGCGTAAGCAATACCTTCATCAAAATCTTTAAAACAATTTAAGTTAAGTGGACAGTGATTGTCTTTTTGATAGATACTGTGGAATTTAGGTGGAGCAAATCCACTTAATAATTCATTTTGACTCCATGCTGGTTTCTCCATAACACCTGGTGCTAAATACACCGCTAAACCTAATGCACCGATTCCTATTAACACTCTAAAAAGAGTCATTTTTCCATATCGTTTACCAATAAATCCAAATAAGTAAAGAGCTAATAAAAGTGCAATTAAAGCCCAGATACCAATAAAGATTTCTCTTTTTAATAATCCCCAGTGACCTACTAAATCAGCATTTGATAAGAATTTGAAAGCAAAAGCTAATTCAATAAACCCTAAAACAACTTTAACAGTATTTAACCATCCACCAGATTTTGGTAAGGTGTTTAACCAGTTAGGGAACATAGCGAACAAAGCAAATGGTAATGCTAAAGCTAATCCAAACCCTACCATACCTACTGATAATTGCATCGCTCCACCGCTTAACGATCCTGCTAATAATGACCCTAAAATTGGTCCTGTACAAGAGAATGATACAATAGCTAAAGTTAATGCCATGAAGAAAATTCCGATTACTCCTCCAATATTAGAAGCGCTATCTGCTTTATTACTCCAAGAGCTAGGTAATGTTAATTCGTAAAAGCCGAAGAACGAACCAGCAAAGAATATTAGAATAACAAAGAAGAATAAGTTTAACCAAATGTTCGTTGAAATACTATTTAATATTTCAGGATCTAATGTATCTAAGAAATGGAAAGGTAAACTTATTAACCCATAAATTAATACGATAAAGAAACCGTATAAAACAGCACTACCGACACCTTTTCCTTTTTTCTCGGTACGTTTGGTGAAAAAAGATACCGTTAAAGGAACCATTGGGAATACACATGGGGTTAAAAAAGCTAATAACCCACCTACAAAACCTAATAAGAAAATATTTAATAGGCTATTGTCTTCCTCTTCACCTGAGCTTGATTCAGTTGAGCTTTTTAATAAAACAGTGTTTTTTAAGTCTAAGTTTAAAGTTTGAGATAACTCTTTACTTTTATCATCAACTTCAGCAATAGTTTGTGCTACTTCTTCTCCGGTTAATGAAAATGTAAAATCTTCATCAAAAGGTAAACAGTATTCCTTACATACTTGCGCGTCAAGATTTAAGGTGATTTTTGTTAAAGTAGTGTCAGAAAGAGTAATTCGTTGTACTATTTTACCTTCTTCAACAAAAAAGATTTCATCTTTTCCCCAGATTTCACTAAACTGAGTTTCTGTTTCACTTTCTTTGGCTTTACCATTTAAGGTATATCCAGATTGTCCTTCTGCTGGTGTAATTGTCATAGGTAGTGAAGCATCTTCTGGATTATACTGAGAGTATAAATGCCAGTCTTCAGCAATTAACACGTCAAAAATTAAGTCGTACTCAGTATCAGAGATTTTCTCTACTTTAGGAGTAACAACTACGGGGTTATCATCAGATTGAGAATAAACCGCTAAACCTATGAATAATAAAAATAGAGTAAAGAATTTTTTCATTCTATATGTAGTTTGATGGGGTTAATTAAATACTAATTTTTAATAGTTTGGTTGTTTTTTCTGTGGGTAAAAAGCGTCTATCTTGTCGTTTTCCTACTATCCAAATAATCTCGTTTTTACTGGAACAGAGCAACCAAATTTTATTTTTGTTTACTATTGATATTTTTTCGTCTTTAAAATACTTACTTACTTTTTTTTTGCCTAACATGCCCTTAGGATAAAAAAAGTCACCGGATTTCCACCGTCTAAGTTTAAGGGGGAAGTTAAGTAATTCATTATCAACGTAAATACTTTTATTGTCAGTATTTGTTTTCCTTTGAACCCTTTTTAGTAGCAGCTTAATTGGCGCTGTAATTTCTTTGTTTTCCTCCCTACTAATGAAATATTCTTCCTCGAAAGAACTTTTTTCATTAGTGCGTAAAAGTAATAAAAAATCTCTGTCTTTCCACAAAGTATAAAATTTTGTTAAAATTTGCTTGCCAGATTGTGCATAAATCAAGTTGTAAACATCGTTCCATTCCTTGAATTCATAAGGCTTTAACAGCTGATATAGGTATGCTTTTGGATTGGATAATTTTAACAGTTTTTCAATGCTAATTTTTAACAAATCACCCTCGTTTGAGACTATTTTATGAGTAATTTCTGCTATTTTATCATTAACAATTTGTTGAGATTCTTTTAAATGATCAATTGTTTTGTTGAAATTGTTTAAAATATTGGGATTCAGTTCTTTTAGTGTTGGTGTTATTTGATGACGAATCTTATTTCTCAAATATTTAGTTTCTGCATTACTTTCATCTTCCCGCCATTCAATATTGTTGCTTTGAGCAAAGGTTAGAATCTCTTCACGAGAAAAAGGAAGTAACGGTCTAATGATATTTCCATTAATTGAAGGTATTCCAGTCAAACCTTCTAATCCCGTACCTCGAGAGAGATTAATTAAAAAGGTTTCTAAATTATCATCAGCATGATGCGCAGTTAATATATAATCAAAAGTATTTTCTTTGCTTAAGCTGTCAAACCAATGGTAACGTAACTCTCTTGCTGCTAATTGTGTTGATAATTTGTTCTTACTAGCGTATTCCTTAGTATTAAAACGTGTTGTAAACGTTTGAATGCTCAAGCTTTTTCCTAACTCTTTAACAAAGAGTTCATCTAAATCACTTTCTTTTCCTCTTAATTGGAAATTACAATGTGCTAATGAAATATTGAAATGTAGCTGATGTAATAGGTGTGCTAGTACCACACTATCAACTCCTCCTGAGATAGCAATTAGCAACTTTTTTTCTTTTAAAAAAGAAAATTGTTCGTCAATATGTTTTGCTAATTGTTGGAGCATGGAAATAATAATTATTGTAATTGAGTGTTTAGCCAGTTTACAACATCTTGTAACATTTCTTCTTTACATAAGTCATTTTGTAATTCATGATACCCACCTTCGAATAATTTTATACTAGCTTTAGAAGTATTGTTTGCAAAAGCTTCTGTGCCTTTATAATCAATAATTTTATCACCTGTACCATGTAATAAGAACATTGGTGTTTTTAAAGAGGAGGCATTTTTAATAGCCCATTCACCAGCATCAATAAATGATAAAGAAAAATTAGGACTTACTTTATCATGAACTAATGAGTCATTACGATATTTTTCAACTTCAATAGGGTCACGAGATACATCATTAGCATCTAACTCATTTCCTAAAGTAACAGAGGGAGCTATTTTTTGCATTACTTTTCCCAACGAAAGTTTCCAAGCAGGTGGCTGAAAAGCCAAACGTAAAAAAGGACTGGTAGCGATGACTCCGTTTAGATGGTGTTTTTCTCTAAGCGTGTAATTAATTACAGTGTTACCCCCCATAGAATGCCCGTATAAAAAGGTAGGTTTGTTACCAAAAACCTCTTTCGCTTTTTCAATTAGTTTGGTTACACTTTTTAAAACATAATTGTAACCTGGGTTATGTCCTCTTTTTCCTGTTGTTTTTCCATGTCCGAAGTGATCAAAAGCAATTACTCCAAAATTATTATCAGTAAGCTTTTTTGCGACGTGTTCATACCTTCCAGAATGTTCTCCCATTCCGTGAATAATTACAACGATGGCTTTAGCAGTTTCTGGTTGCCAATACTGACCAAAAAACTCAGTTTTATGAAAATTGAATGTGAATGTATGGTGTGTCATTAGTCTCTAGTAATGTTTCCGTCTTCTAAAATATTAAAAATAATAGTAGAAGGAGCGTCAGAAATATATTCAACTAATTCAATACTATTTTTATTAAGAGTAGAGGTGGTTTTTAACATTCCTTCTGCTATTTCATCATAAGCCAATACTTGACTATTAATTATATTGAATTGTTTATCGTAAGTAACCAACATAGAGATTAACTCAGTATTATTTGGATAGAAATAATATACTACCGATTGAAAGTTTTCTGATATTTTAGGAAGATAAGAAATACCAATTTTAGCGTTTTTCTCATTTAATTGTTCTTCGAAAATTAAAGGAAGCTTTAAAAGCTCTTGTTGTGGTTTTGTTAATAATTTACCCTCTACATGATTGCTAAAGTTTGTACTGTCAACCAAAGGAACATTTTTAGTAGGATAGTCGTTTAAAAATGAATACTTGTTTGCTTTACAAGACGTCATTGATGCAATAATAGCAACGAACAGTATAAGTTTAATTGTGTTTTTCATCTCTTTATTTTTTGTAATAGTTTTTTGATTAGAAATACTTATTATGAGTATTTGCTATAAATATAGTTAACTTTTGTTAGTGTGTGTTAGTACATATTTCATGGCCTTGGCTTTGAGTAAACATTCTTCATACTCTTTTTCTGGAGTAGATTTAGCTGTAATAGCCCCACCAACGGAGTATGAAACGTATTTGTTATCGGAATTGTATAAAATACTTCGGATAACTACGTTAAAATCGAAGTCACCATTTGGAGTAAAATAGCCTATGGTTCCAGAGTATAAACCACGTTTGGTTTCTTCTAATTCTTCAATGATTTTCATGGCAGAAATTTTTGGAGCTCCAGTCATACTTCCCATTGGAAAGGTGTCTTTAATTACATCGACTGGATGTGTGGTGTTCTCAATTTCTGAAACGACAGTAGAAATCATTTGATGTACTTGCTTAAAGGAGTATACTTTACATAGTTCTTCTACGAAAACACTTCCTTTTTTAGCTGTTCTCGATAAGTCGTTACGAACTAAATCTACAATCATAATATTCTCTGATCGTTCTTTTTCGTCACGAGCTAAATCAAAAGCTATTTTTTCATCTTCAATCGGGTCAATTAAACGTTTTGCTGTCCCTTTAATAGGTTGCGAAATAATTTTAGAATCTTCTTTTCTAAGATATCGTTCGGGAGTTGCTGATAGTAGGTAATGATTGTCGTTTCTAAAAAACGTTGCAAATGGAGGTTCTGATATTTTGTTTAATTGTGTGTATACTCTATAGGGATTTATAACAGTGTTTTCTGCATAGAATTCTTGACAGAAGTTAGCTTCATAAATATCTCCTCTATGTATATGTTCTAATACTTTTTCTACTTTTTGATGGTATTCATCTTTATGGATACGTAGTTTTATTTTTACGTCATCAGTTCTCTCTTGTTGAGAATGATCAATAGAAGGGTTCGTTTCAATAATGTCTTCAAAATCTTCTTCCAATTCATCATCAATCATTTGTAAGTAGTGAAATTCAACTGTGTTTCCTTTGATGAAAATTAATTTTTGAGGTTGAAAAAAATACAAGTCAGGAAAATGAAGTCCGTCAAAGTTGTTTGAACTTAGTCTTTCAGTATCGTTTTTAACATCGTAACTAATGTAGCCAAAGATATAGTCTTTGGTGAAAGACTGATATTCTTTTAGTTTATCAAAAGCTTTGTGATAATCTGTTTTGATAGAGGTAAACTCTTCTACAGCTAAAGCACAATCGAAAGAGCTATATTGTTGCTCGTAATTGTTAGAATCTAGCCAAATAGCTGTTTCAAATTGTTTAGCCCAAACAAACAGTTTTTGCTTGAAGAGCTTAGGGGTGTCTATAGAAAAAATACGGACGGTTCTTGACATCGCCACAAAAATAAGAAACCCGATAGAAATACTGCTATCGGGTGTAGGTTTTATACGATTTTAAAGTTTATTCTTTTTGTTGTAAATTCAACTAGTTGATTCCTAGTTCTTTCCAGTGATTGCTGTAAAAATTTGAGGTTTCTAATAATTGTTCATGGTTTCCTTTTATAGTGGTTTCTCCTTTTTCTAATACATATATCGTATCGGCATATTTTTTTAGGGTTTCTAAACGGTGGGAAATAAATAGTACGCCCATTTGCTCTTTTAATCTAGTAATTAATTGGATACTGAATTTTTCAGTTTTTCTGTCCATAGCAGCAGTGGCCTCGTCTAAAATTAGTAGTTGTGGTTTTTTATATAAAACACGTGCTAGGGCTATGATTTGTTTTTGTCCTCCTGATAAATTCACTCCTTCTTCTCCTAGTATGGTAGCATATCCTTGCGGAAACTCTTTAATGAATTCTTCAAAACCGTGTTCTTGACAAAATTTCACAATGTTTTCTGGGGTGTCTTCTCTTCCTAATAAAATATTGTCTAATACATTGCCGTTAAAAATGGTGATTTCTTGTGGTACAACTCCTACTAAGTTTCTCCAACTAGTTAACTCAATATCGTTAAGAGCTTCTTTTTTGTTGATAATGATTGTCCCGTTTTCAAAATCGTAGAATTTCTGTAGTATTTGTCCTAAGGTACTTTTACCGCTTCCGCTTTCTCCAACAATTGCTGAGAGTTCTCCTTTTTTTATGGTAAGGTTTACTTTTTTTAGTAGTTGACTTCTGCCTGCAAAACGAAAAGATAGGTCGTTTATTTGTAGGTGTTCAAAATTTGTGAGTTCTATTGTTCCTTGTTTCTCTTTTTCTATCGATGTAAACTCAAACATACGGTTAAAGGCTATTTTTGCTTCGTTTATAGGTATGGTAATTAGTGCTAAGTTGGTTATTGATGGTAGTAGTGAGCCTGCAATACCTAATATTGCCATTAGTTCTCCTAATAGCATTTGCTTTTGATATACTTGGTATGAGGTATATGATAAAATAGCCATTAAAAACAAGACTCCTGCAATACCTGAGAGTAGTGCTAAACGTACATTTATTTTGCCTAAATCAACAATTTTATTTTGCAGGTTACCAAATACTAATTGATTTATCTTTTGAAAGAATGATTGCCTGTTGTAGTTTTTTATAGTGGCTATGCCTTGCATTGAGCTGATGTAATTGCTTTCGTTTAGGGCATAACTTTGCATGACTTCTTTTTGCGATTTGATAATTTTATGATTGAATCGGTATATTATGAAAAAGTAAATAGGCAAACTAACCAAAGCGATAATACCTACTTTCCATGAGTAGAAAAATAAAAAACCAAACGATACTAATACAACTAAAGCATCAATAACTACATTGCTGGCTATGAACTTGATTACTTTTTGCACTCTGTTTGTATCGTTTAATCTCGCTACTAATTCTCCTATTTTACGGGTGTCAAAAAAAGGTTTTGGTAAATGGAGTAAAGAGGTGTAAAAAGAGTCAATTATTCGGTTGTTGAAGTCTTTTGATTGTCTTATTAATAACAATTCTCTTAAGGAGGTAAAGCCAATTCTTACTAGTAACAAAAAGGTTAGAAGCCCAATGCCCGATATTAATTTTTTGGTGTTTTGTGATGGTAAAATATCATCGATTAGTTTTTGAGAAAATACAGACATTGCCATTCCTAATACGGCAATTCCTACTCCTAGTACGATACTTGTGGTGAGTAATTGCTTATCTTCTTGTAATAGTTGAAAAAACCATTGTTTTTTTGACTTTTTTGTTTCTTCCGCTTTTATAAATTTTTCGTTAGGGCTTAGGGTTAAGCAGGTTTTAGAGATCCATATTTTTTCTAGTTCTTCTTTAGTAAGGGTTGAAATTCCTTTTCCTGGGTCGCCTATGATGAACTGGTTGTTTTTAAACCCATAACAAACCACGTAGTGTTGTAATTTGTTTTCTAGAAGTACGTGTAGTATTAATGGGGCATCATGTTCTATCAATGCTTGAATGTCTGCTTCGTTACCTTGTGCTGTAAAACCTATTTGGTTGGCAGTTTGATATAGACCTAATAAGGTGGTTCCTTGGCGTGTTGTACCGCTTAATTCTCTTAATTTTTCTATGGAGTTTGCTCCTCCGTAATATTGAATTAACGATAATAAACAGGCCACTCCACAATCAGATTGGTCATGTTGTAATACATGGGTTTTATGAATGTTTTTTTTGTTCATAAATTTATTTTCTAACAGGGTTTACACAGTTTTTACAAAAAATAAGTCACTATTTAACTTTTAAACTTTTCAATTATGTCGGTTTCATTTTTTTTTTGATAAAAAACGAAACAAAAAATCAAGTCTAAACAAGGAAATTACTCCGTATCGTTCTCTCAGTAAACTTCATGCGTTGTGCTCCGCACCGCAATTCTGTTTCTTCGTTCACTATTTCTACGTTTAGACAGGGATACTACTTTTTGGTAATGATGTATTTACTATAACAATACAGTATCTTCT
The DNA here is from genome assembly GCF_048269885.1 of Tenacibaculum sp. Lineage (NCBI taxonomy): Bacteria > Pseudomonadati > Bacteroidota > Flavobacteriia > Flavobacteriales > Flavobacteriaceae > Tenacibaculum > Tenacibaculum sp. The sequence continues at coordinate 13,590 of NZ_JBLWTZ010000004.1, forward strand.
CCTTCACTCAAATCAACAAAACATTTCTTTTATCTAAAATTTACTTTTCATACCATTAAAATGTATTTTTTCTTTCATGCCATTTTTTGTTACGGAATGACTTTTAAAATATCTTCTATTTTGGTAGCTCCTTTAAATTTTTGCAGTAGTTCTTGGTTTTTGTTATATACTACGATATAGGGTATAGAGTTTACATCGAAAATAGTGGCAAACTTAGCCTTGGTATCTTCTAAGAAAGTAACATTTTTTTGATTATCTAATTTATAGCTTATAGCAAACTGTATGATTTGCTCTTTTTTTTCATAAGAAACAAATATCAATTGCGTGTGTTTAAAATCTTGTAAGCGTTTTTGAATTTTTGTAGCTTCTGATTGACAATAGTCACACTCAGTATTAAAGTATACAAAAATCGTAGGTTTGTTTTGTAGGTTGTTTTGTGTAAAAATTTCTTCGTTTAGGGTTGTAAAAGAAAAATTAGGGATGGTTTTAATACGTTTAGCGACCTCTTTTTTATGGTTGAGCTTGGTGGTTATTTTATAACCTAAAAAAGTAACAACTAATACCAATACAATTCCTATAAACAATTTTAGTTTTTTCTTCATTATATTATTTTTATTAACTATTTTTTCATTTCGACTACGCTCAATGAACTTTTTGAACTAACCTTAGACTAGGTTAGGTTTAAGGTTAAAAACATCACTAACCCTAACCAAATAACCAAACCAGTACCATAACTAGCTGCGGTGATTTCAAAACTTTTCCAATAGTTGTTTTTTAACAGTTTGTGTACTCCATATACCAGTACAAAAAAGTAGGCTATTTCAAATAAGTTAATGGTTTGTAAAGGGTATATAAGCCAAGGTTCTAAATTTTCAATATCTAAAAAATTAATATAGCTTAGAGGATAAAACTGCTGAATGTCTTGTAAGGTATAGTCTGTTTTTATAAATAAAAAATATAGTAGTTTTACAAAACCTACCAATACTAATACAAACTCTCCTAATAGGGCTGCTCTAAATAATTGTTTAAATTTTATCTTGTTTTCAGTGTCGTAGAAAAATAACCCTATGTTTAAGCATAAAGCTACCAAACCAGACCTTAATAAGATTATTAAAGGAATTATTAAGTGAAATAACCATTCCCAGTTGTTTTTTTTCTCGATTGCTTCATTAAGCAAATCTTGTGATAAATTTTCAATATAATATTCGTAAACTAGTTTATTAATATTTAATGTATAGTTAGTAATCTCTATGCAAAAAATAGAGATTACTGAAATTATAATTAATATGATGTAGTTTCTCTTATACATAAATATTAATTTTCTCCCTTTTTATTAAGAATAATAGTCTTCTCAAGATATACCAAAATAATTAATGCTATTATGATTAAAGGAATTGATACTTCTATTGTAAAGACTGATTCTGATACAATGAAATAAGATAGAATACATATAATTATAAATAAAACAATAGAAATACTCCGATAATATTTAATTTTCATATTTAAAATTTTTAAAGGCATTGTAAGAAAAATCAAACAATGCCTAGATTAATTTTTTAAGCTCTTAATGCTGCTGCTGTTCCACAAGCTATAAGCGCACCTGCTAAAACAACATTTGCTCCAGGTACAGCAGAACCTACTGCTATTGCATATATTGCAATACCTCCACGAGCAAGAGTTAAACCTGCACATAATCCATCAAAGAATCCTTCTCCATGAATATTTTCCATTTGATTTAATTCTAATCTTTTCATACTTCGAAAATTTTATTTATTATTTAACAATCCTTATTAAAAACTCCATTAATCCATGTTGCAGCAGCTCCAGCTATATATATTGCACCACCTATTCCAGTGCCCCCTGATGCGGCAGTAATAAAACCTCCAATAAGAAGTCCCGCAGCTAACCCAAATCCGCCAGAACAAGAAACTCCACCATGAAGTAATTCCATTTGATTTAATTCTAATGTTTTCATTTTACTATAATTTTTAATATAAATGCTATTATGAGTAGTATAATTTTAACCATTTGAATAGCATTTAATAATTTAACTTTTCCATGATTTCTTTTTAGTCACTCATAGCTTTATGACCATTCTTGCGCAAAAATATTTTTAGCACCCTTACGGTATTAACTTTTAGGTTTGTTAAGAAATAATGTAGAATTTTCGGTAATCAGCAATTTCGGTAATCAGCAATTCTTTTTTTTAATTTCTCTAGCGATACCAATTTAAAAACATATTTTTAGAAAACAAAGATTTTTTAAATTTTGTATTGTTTTTTAACATTTAGGTTGGTGTTTTGTTTGTGTTTTAAGCTTTATTATTGAGTAATGTGTGGTGTAGGTGGTTTTTATAGAAAATAAGAAACCCGATAGAAATACTGCTATCGGGTGTAGGTTTTATACGATTTTAAAGTTTATTCTTTTTTTGAGTTTTCGTATTCTTTAATTTTTTGTTCAACTTCTTCTAAAGTGCCTTCAAACGTTTTTTCTTCAGTTGTTTCTTCATCGTTTTTAATAATTGTGGTAGTAATAATAGCTTTAGCAGTACCGTCGTCATTCTTTTCAATAGTTACTTTAACGATGTTTTCTAGTTTGTTTTCTGTAGTAAATTCAGCATTAGTAGAAAGTTTTACCTCATGCTTTTCTCCATTCTTGTCAATCCAAACTTTACTATTTTCTGTTTTTTCATGTGTATCAGAAGAAGTATGTCCGCCTAATATTGGAGCAATAACTAAACCAACTAAGCATGTAAGTTTAATTAAAATATTCATTGATGGTCCTGAGGTGTCTTTAAAAGGATCTCCAACGGTATCACCTGTAACTGCTGCTTTATGCGCATCAGAACCTTTATAGGTCATTTCTCCGTTAATTTCAACACCAGCTTCAAACGATTTTTTTGCATTATCCCAAGCGCCACCAGCATTATTTTGGAAAATAGCCCACATAACACCCGATACACAAACACCGGCCATATAACCACCTAGAGGTTCAGGGCCAAAAACCAACCCTATAATTACTGGGGTAATAATGGTAATTAACCCTGGTAAAATCATTTCTTTTAAGGCTGCTTTGGTTGAAATATCTACACACTTTGCATATTCAGGAGTACCGGTTCCTTCCATAATTCCTGGAATCTCTCTAAACTGACGACGAACTTCATGTACCATTTCCATAGCTGCTTTTCCTACAGATTGCATTGCCAATGCTGAAAATATTACAGGAATCATTCCTCCAACAAATAACATTGCTAATACATCTGCTTTAAAAATGTTAATTCCGTCAATTCCTGTAAAAGTTACATAAGCAGCAAATAATGCTAAGGCTGTTAAAGCAGCAGAAGCGATGGCAAATCCTTTACCAACCGCAGCAGTTGTGTTTCCAACAGAATCTAATATGTCGGTACGCTCACGAACATGATCTTCTAATTCACTCATTTCAGCAACTCCACCTGCATTATCAGCAATAGGTCCGAAAGCGTCAATAGCTAGCTGCATAGCTGTTGTTGCCATCATTGCTGAAGCTGCTAAAGCAACACCATAAAAACCGGCAAAGTAATACGAGCCATAAATAGCAGCAGCAAATAATAAAACAGATAAGAAAGTAGACTTCATACCTACCGCTAAACCAGCAATGATATTAGTTCCTGCACCAGTAGCACTATTTTGCACAATAGCTAAGACAGGCTTTTTACCTAAACTGGTGTAATACGAAGTTACCATAGAAATTAGAGCACCTACTGCCAAACCGATACAGGCTGCCCAAAACACATTGATAGATGCTACTTCTTTAAAACCTGCGCCGAAGAATTTCATTTGCATGGTTTCAGGCAGCATCCATTTTATTAAGAAAAAACTTGCCGCTAAGGTTAAAATAATGGCAACCCAGTTTCCTGTGTCTAATGCTTTTTGTACTTGTGCTTCTTTGGCTGTATTGTCTTTTATACCTACTAAAAAAGTTCCAATAATAGAAGCTATAATACCAACTCCTGCAATTACTAAAGGGAGTAAAATTGGTCCCATTCCGTTAAAGGCATCAGTAAATGCAGAATCTATCGACATATCTCTAATAACATAGTTGCCAAGTACCATGGCTGCCAATACAGTTGCTACATACGAACCAAATAAATCGGCTCCCATTCCTGCAACATCACCCACATTATCACCTACGTTATCTGCTATGGTAGCTGGATTACGAGGGTCGTCTTCAGGGATTCCAGCTTCCACCTTTCCTACTAAATCGGCACCTACATCGGCAGCTTTGGTGTAAATACCACCACCAACACGAGCAAATAAAGCAATAGATTCAGCTCCTAAAGAAAATCCAGCCAAGGCTTCTAATACAACTGTCATTTCATTGTAAAAATTACCCCCATCTGTAATAAACTGACCAACGAAAATTAGAAAGAATAGACTTAGTCCTAAAACAGCTAAACCAGCAACTCCAAGTCCCATTACGGTACCACCACCAAAAGATACTTTTAAAGCTTGTGGTAAACTGGTTTTTGCAGCCTCTGCTGTTCTCGCGTTAGCATCGGTGGCTATTCGCATTCCTATGTTTCCTGCTAGAGCAGAAAAAATTGCTCCTATAATAAATGCAGGAACAATCATAATGCTGGTTGTTTCTACTACTTGAGAGATTCCGAATAAAGCTAATGAAGCAATAATTACAAAGATTAATAACAATCGGTATTCGGCAGCTAAAAAAGCAAGAGCTCCTTCTTTAATACTTTTTGAAATGGATTTCATTTTATCATTTCCTGCGTCTTGTTTTTTAACCCAGACCATTTTTATATACATAAAAACCAGTCCTAAAATTGCCAATAGTATTGGCACATATATCATGTTTTGTTTCATGTTATTGTTATTTGATTAGTTATAAGTGTTCGTAAATATAACAAAATCAATAACTAAACAAAAAACCTCTCAGTTGTAACTGAGAGGTTTTGTATTTTATTAGAGAAGAATTCTACAAATTAAATAGTAAAATTTCCTTTTGCTTTGTGTTCGCTATTTTCATAACGCTCTAAACATTTGTCTAAAATTTCGTATGCTTCATCAGCATTACCCCAATCTCCAATATCAACTTTTTTCTTCTCTAAATCTTTATATACTTGGAAGAAGTGAGTGATTTCTTTTTGGCGGTGCGGGTTTAAGTCGGCTATGTCATTATATCTATTCCAAATAGGGTCAGATACGGGTACACAAACGATTTTTTCATCTGGACCTTTTTCGTCTGCCATATGGAAAACACCAATTGGCTTTACTTCCATAACACACATTGGAAAAGTTGGTTCAGCACCCAATACTAATACGTCTAACGGATCACCATCTAACGCTAAAGTTTGAGGAATAAACCCGTAGTCTCCTGGGTACATCATTGAAGAGAACAACATTCTATCAAAACGAATTTTTCCTAAATCAAAATCGTACTCGTACTTGTTTCTACTTCCTTTTGGTATTTCAATTAAAACATCAACTGTTTTTCTTTCTTTTGCGGTCATATATTCTAAACTTTTCTTCGTTTTCTAAAATCGGTTTGCAAAAGTAGTAATTTATTAGATTTTTTAAAGAAAAAATAAAGGTATTTTATGGTTAAATGTATGATTATAAGCCGGGTTTAATTCCTATGCGAATCGCGAACTCAGGTGTTGGAGCAACAACTGAGCCTGCTGGAGGGGTGTAATTGCTTCTCCAAATAGCATCAATTCTTAAAAAACGTAAGTTACCATACCCAATATTTTCTAACCCAACGCTGTATTCATAATACAGTTTATTGGGGGCGTTGTAGTTAACATTATATGCTCCACTACTATTCATTAGCCCATCGTTTATAGCTCTGTTTTCTGGGGAGATGTTTCCGTATGCGGCTCTAAAAGAAACTAAACTTCTTAATTTTAATTTTTTTAATAGCGGAATTCTGTTCAGGATGTAACCGTTGAAGTGATGTTCAAAGTGTCCTGCTAAATATTCATCAGCAACAAAGTCGTAGTAATTCAGTAAAGCAAAAGTGTCTTTAACCAATGAAAATGTTTGGTTGGCAGGAATAGGGCTTAATAAAGCAACAGGGACGGTACCAAATGTTTTTCCTGCTTCGATACTTGCATCCAAAGTCCCAAATTTACCTAATAGAATAGGTTGGCTATATTTGAATTGAATTTTATCGTAACTGTGAGTTCCGTTAAAAGGGCCTTTATAGCCTTTTCGGTAATTTAGCACAAAAGTAGGGAACACATTTCTACCAAAACGTCTTTCTACACCTAGTCCATATACAAATCTACCAGGGGTAAAAGAAACATAAATGTCAGAAGCAACATCTGTGACTTGTGATTGAATATTTCCGTTTTCATCGATATAGTCCATAGAGAAATCTTTTTCAGATGCAGAGGCTATTTTTGAATGAGAAAAATTAAATCCTATATGTAAGTTCTGCTGAATTTGGTAGTCAAAATTTGTGGCTATTTTTTCAATGTTGGATAAAAAATAGTTGTCTCCTCTTGAAAATAATGCTGCTGTACCAAAGCTTCTTCCTAAAAGCTGAGTAGTGTTTAATAGAGTACTACCTAATTGTTCAATGTCGTTTTGGTATGCCACTCCAACAGCAATTCTAGGCTTGTAAGATAAAAGATAGCGAGCTTCAGCACCGTACTTTACCCGTTTGTCTTTAAATCCATAGGCAACATGACCGCCTAGGCGAAAACGATCGTCTTTTGTGATGAAAGTTCGGAATCCCATCTTAGTTCTAAACCCTTCTACTTGGTTGTTTGCGAAAGCAGTCCATAGAGGCCCTATTTGCACACCAAGATTTGTGTTTATGTATCCACTAGCTACAGTGTTAATAAGTCCTGTTAGGTTTTTTATTTGTTTCTTTTCTTTAACGCTTTCAATTAACTTATATGTGTTTTTGCTTTCGTTAGTTTGAACAGCTTCCCAATACGATTCTTCTTTTTCGTATTGATCGGGTCTAATCTTTTCAATAGTTTGTTCGTAAAAGTTTTTTGGAAAGGCTTTGTTAAGAACGTAGTTTTTAAAAGTAATGTTCTTTTTAATTGTTAAACCCTTATTACTTTCATTTTTATCAATAAAGGTAAAGTCGCCTTCATAAGCATTTTTAGTAGGAATGTAAATACTGTCGTTTCTAACTTCAAACTCTTTTTCAAAAGTAAGCCCTCTTACAAAGTTTAGGTTGATGCTTTTGTGGACTTTCATTTTTAGTTTTTTGATTGAGAAGTTTTTGTCAGCTACCCAAAAATTTCCTTGAAAAGCTAAATCACCATCTCTTCTTGGAAAGAAAAAAATATTGTAAAGCTTTTTATTGTTGTTTACAATACTATCATAAAGAACGTAATCATAGGTAGAAAAACCATCAGTAGATAAAGGACTAACGAAGGGTTTTTGAAGTAAGTTGATGTTGTTTTTAAAGACGTCAACATTTTGAAAAGTATTCGCCATTCTGTCAAAAATAAAACCTTGAGCGCTCAAGCCTTTAGATTTTTCAGCTTCGATATCTTCTCTAATATTATTGTTGTTGTTATCTCCGTATACATTCGCTACTTGTTCATTTAAGTAAATAGGAATGTAATAGTTTATACCGTCGCTATCATATTTTATTTCTTTGAGTGCTTGTTGATATTCTTTTTTAAAAATTTTTTTTAAGAAAAGGGTGTCTAAATTGTTTAGACCTATTTCTATAGCTGTATTTTTCTTGTATTGATAATGGTCAACTAAATCAAGTCCGTTTTTTCGTTTGCGTTTCCAAATTTCTTTTAGAATTCGATAAGCAGGGTTTTCCTTTTTCTTTAAGCGCTTTTTCGGTTTGGTCACAATAACAACTTCTTCTAGTTCATTGCTTTCCTCTTTTAAAACAACACTTAAAAAACTTGTTTTTTGACCAACTTTTATGGTTTGTGTTTGAAAGCCTACAAACGATATTTCAAGTACTCCTCTATATTTATTCGTTTTTAAATAAAATTTACCATTGTCGTTAGTGGTGGTTCCATATGTGGTGTTTTTTAGGATAACATTAACGTAAGGCATTGGAGTATTAAACTCATCAACTACTTTACCTTGTATAGTTAATTGTGCACTTAAAACACTGGTAGTTAGTAGTAGTAATAAGGTAAGAAGATGTTTCATTATTTTTTTTACTACAAAATCCTTTTGACGTGAGTCAAAAGGATTTTAATTTATTTTCAATTTCTTTTTTCTTCAATTATTTGCGGTACATTACCTCTTTTACAGCTGATACAACATCATTAGCGTTTGGCAACCATTCTTCTAATAAAACAGGAGAATAAGGTGCAGGAGCATCGGCAGTTGTAATTCTTTTTATAGGAGCATCTAAGTAATCAAAAGCTTCATCTTGTACTCTAAAAGTAATTTCTGATGAAACACTTCCAAACGGCCATGCTTCTTCTAAGATTACTAATCTATTAGTCTTTTTTACAGACTCTAAAATAGTTTTATGATCCATTGGACGAACTGTACGTAAATCAATAATTTCGACAGAAATTCCTTCGTTAGCTAATTCGTCAGCAGCTTTGTATGCTTCTTTAATAATTTTACCAAAAGATACCACAGTTACATCAGAACCTTCTCTTTTAATATCAGCAACTCCAATAGGAATGATATATTCTCCTTCAGGAATTTCCATTTTATCACCATACATTTGCTCAGACTCCATAAAAATTACAGGATCGTCATCACGAATAGCTGCCTTTAATAAACCTTTAGCATCGTATGGGTTGGAAGGAACAATAACTTTTAATCCAGGACAGTTAGCATACCAACTTTCAAAAGCCTGTGAGTGTGTTGCAGCTAATTGACCTGCTGAAGCTGTCGGTCCACGAAAAACTATAGGGCAGTTAAATTGTCCACCACTCATTTGACGGATTTTCGCAGCATTGTTAATGATTTGGTCAATTCCTACCAAAGAGAAATTGAAAGTCATATACTCAACAATAGGGCGGTTACCGTTCATTGCTGACCCTACAGCAATACCACCAAAACCTAATTCAGCAATAGGAGCATCAATAACGCGTTTGGCACCAAACTCGTCTAACATTCCTTTACTGGCTTTATATGCACCATTATACTCAGCAACTTCTTCTCCTATCAAGTAAATGCTTTCGTCTCTACGCATTTCCTCGCTCATTGCTTCGCAAACGGCTTCTCTAAATTGTACTGTTTTCATACGTTTTATAAGTAGTTGTTTATCAAGAGTGCAAAAATAATAAAAATAGGAGTAATATTGTAGCTTTAAAACCAACAAATGATTATGTAATAATAATACCTTAATTTTGAGGCTGACGAATGTTGAATAAAAAATTTATTATGCACGCATAGTAAATTAAAAAAAATTCTTAACTTCGTCGCACAAAATTAAGTTTCTTTAAAACAACGATATATGAAAATATTAGTTTGTATCAGTCATGTACCTGATACTACTTCAAAAATCAACTTTACAGATAACGATACAAAGTTTGATACTAACGGAGTTCAATATGTGATAAATCCATACGATGAGTTTAGTTTAACTCGTGCTATGTGGTTTAAAGAAAAGCAAGGAGCAAGCGTAACTGTAGTGAATGTTGGAGGAGCTTCTACTGAGCCTACTTTGCGTAAAGCTTTGGCGATTGGTGCAGATGATGCAATTCGTGTAAACGCTGAACCAACAGATGGATTTATGGTTGCTAAAGAATTAGCTGAAGTTGTTAAAAATGGAGGATATGATTTAGTGTTAGCAGGAAAAGAATCTGCCGATTACAACGGGCAAATGGTTCCAGGAATGCTAGCTTCTTTGTTAGATTTTAACTTTGTTAATGGATGCGTTGGTGTAGAGGTTGACGGAACAAGTGCTACTTTAAATAGAGAGATTGACGGAGGTGAAGAAAAAGTATCTTCAACATTACCTATGGTAATTGCAGGTCAAAAAGGAATTGTGGAAGAAAAAGATTTACGTATCCCTAATATGAGAGGTATTATGATGGCACGTAAAAAACCTTTAAACGTGGTTGAGCCAATTGGAGCGCCAGCGGCAACAGCAACTCAAAACTTTGAAAAACCAGCACCAAAAGGAGCGGTTAAGTTAGTGGATAATGTAGATGATTTAATCGATTTATTACATAACGAAGCAAAAGTAATTTAATTTGCTATATTGTTTTAATAGAGTTTAAAAGTAAAGAATACAAATATTTGTTAGTGTTTAATAGTTGAAAAATAACCACTAACGACTAAAAAAATAAAATAAATATGTCTGTATTAGTTTTTGCCGATTCATCGGAAAGAAAATTCAAAAAAACAGCTTTTGAAGTTGTTTCATACGGAAAAAAAGTAGCAGAACAATTAGGAAGCGATTTAATAGTATTAACTATTAATGGAGGGGATGCTTCTGAATTGTATACTTATGGAGCAGAGAAGGTAGTAGAAGTAAAGAATGACTTAGCTTCATTTAATGCCAAAGGATATGCTTCAATTATTAAACAAGTTGCTGAAGCAAAAGGAGCAAACACAGTAATTATTGACTCTAGTGTTGATGGATTAACTGTAGCACCGTTAGTTGCTGTAGGTTTAGAGGCAGGGTACGCTTCAAATGCGGTAGCATTACCAAGTAGCACAAGTCCTTTTGTCGTTAAGAGAAAAGCATTTTCAAACAAAGGATTCAACAATACTGAAATCTCAACAGAAAAAAAAGTAATTGGCGTAGCTAAAAATTCTTACGGAGCGCATGAAAATACAGTAAGTGGCTCTGTTGAAAGTTTTGATGCTGCATTACCAGAGTTAGGAATAAAGTCAGAAAGTATGAATAGAGCAACGGGTAAAGTTACCATTGCTGATGCTGATATCGTTGTTTCTGCAGGTAGAGGTTTAAAAGGACCTGAAAACTGGGGAATGGTAGAAGAGTTAGCAGATGTTTTAGGTGCTGCAACGGCATGTTCTAAGCCAGTGTCTGATTTAGGATGGCGCCCACATAGCGAACACGTTGGTCAAACAGGTAAGCCTGTGGCTTCAAATTTATACATTGCTATCGGTATTTCTGGTGCAATTCAACATTTAGCAGGAATTAACGCATCTAAAGTAAAAGTAGTTATCAATACAGATCCTGAAGCTCCTTTCTTTAAGGCTGCAGATTATGGTATTGTTGGTGATGCTTTTGAAGTTGTACCTCAGTTAGTAGAGAAATTAAAAGCTTTTAAACAAGCATAAAATAGTGGTAATTTTTTCTTTTTCTAGAAATTAGAGTACAACTCATAATTTTTAGTAAATTGTGCCCACTTTAGAAGGCTGTCTAAAATTTTAAGCAAAAGGCCTAAATTTAGACAGTTTTTTTGTATTTTATGATGATTGATCGTACATGAGTTTAATTAAACTAACTATAAAAGGGATTTCGTATAGCCAAACACAAAGTGGGGCATATGCTTTAGTGCTGAGTGAAATGGAAGGAACCAGAACACTTCCTATAATCATAGGAGCGTTTGAAGCACAATCAATAGCTATAGCTTTAGAAAAGGAAATCCGTCCGCCTAGACCCCTAACTCACGATTTATTTAAAACATTTTCAGATCGTTTTTCCATTATTGTTAAACAAGTAATTATACACAAATTAGTTGATGGTGTATTTTATTCAAGTTTAATTTGTGAACGTGAAGGAGTAGAGGAAGTAATTGATACAAGAACATCCGATGCTATTGCGTTGGCAGTTCGATTTGAAGCGCCAATTTTTACCTATGAAAACATTTTAGATAAAGCAGGGATTTATTTAAAAATGGATGAGGAATTAACGATTGAAGAAGACCTAGAGACTGATGAAGATGAAATTGAGTTTTCAATAGAAGAGGAAGAAGAAGATCAGGGGAACTACTCACACTTATCACTTAAAGAATTACACGAACAACTTAACGATGCTGTAGCCAATGAAAACTACGAATTGGCGGCTAAAATTCGTGATGAAATCAGCAAACGTTCTTAATTTAAAATATTTAAAATGAAGAAACTATTTACTTTCATAATGCTTTGCGTTACGATGATAACTTTTAGCCAAAGCATTGAAAAAAAGTGGAATTTCTCATCAATTACAACAACAGAGGGAGATTCAATTGTTTCTATAGATCCTACAGATGTTTTTACCTTATTAGAAGGCAATTTTACATACTCATTAGTAGCAAAAGATAGTTTACAAGCTTCAGGAAACTATATTCATCAAAATAACTTATTAATTTTTAACTACAAACAACCTAACGATACAGTTCGTTATTACAATGTAGTTGAGTTAACAGATGAAGTATTGATACTTTCAGAAAAAAACATACTTTATAACTTTACAACAGCGCCAAAAGTAGTTTCTGCTCAAGATGCTGAAAAAGAAATCGCAAGTACAAGTGAAATAATTCCAAGTCAAGGGTTTTCCATGCAAAGTTTATGGAGAGGAGCCTTAGGAATGGTAACATTATTAATTATAGCTTTTTTATTTAGTGCAAACCGAAGAGGGATTGACTGGAAAACGGTAGGGTTAGGATTGGCTTTTCAGTTACTAATAGCAATTGGAGTTTTAAAAGTTCCTTTTGTACAAAAAACGTTTGAGCTGGTAGGAGGCTTGTTTGTAAGTGTATTAGATTTTACCAGAGCAGGAAGTGAGTTTTTATTTAGTGGTTTGGTTGCTGATATGGATTCTTTTGGATTTATTTTTGCTTTTCAAGTATTGCCAACAATTATATTTTTCTCGGCACTAACATCAGTATTGTTCTATTTAGGGTTAATTCAAAAAATAGTAAAAGGGTTAGCTTGGTTGTTGTCTAAATTTTTAAAGATTTCTGGAGCAGAAAGCTTATCGGTAGCAGGAAATATTTTCTTAGGACAAACAGAAGCTCCTTTATTAATCAAGGCATATTTAGAAAAAATGAACCGTTCTGAAATCTTGTTAGTAATGATAGGAGGAATGGCTACGGTTGCAGGAGCCGTGTTAGCAGCGTATATAGGCTTTTTGGGAGGAGATGATGAAGCGTTACGTTTATTATATGCAAAACACTTATTAGCAGCATCTGTAATGGCAGCGCCGGGAGCTATTATTATTTCTAAAATACTATATCCGCAAACTGAAGAAGTCAACACAGATGTACAAGTTTCATCAGAAAAAATAGGTTCAAATATCTTAGACGCTATTGCTAACGGAACAACTGAAGGATTGCAATTAGCAATGAACGTAGCAGCAATGTTGTTAGTGTTTATTGCTTTTATAGCCATGATAAATGGTATTTTAGGAAGTCTAGGAGGGTTTGATGGAATTGAGTATTTTAATTGGAAATTTACTTCTTTAAACGAACTAATTGAAGGAGCTACCCCATATGAAGCCCTGTCATTAGAGTTTATTTTAGGATATGCTTTTGCACCTTTAATGTGGTTAATTGGAGTTGCTAAAGAAGACATGGCATTAATGGGACAGTTATTGGGTATTAAATTGGCTGCAAGTGAGTTTGTAGGATACATCCAGTTGGCCGATTTAAAAAATGCAGCGAGTGCTACACATTTAACATATAATAAATCAGTAATTATGGCTACCTATATGTTGTGTGGTTTTGCAAATTTTGCCTCTATTGGAATTCAAATTGGAGGTATTGGTTCTTTAGCTCCAGGTCAACGTAAAAACTTATCTGAGTTCGGAATGAAAGCTCTAATAGGAGGTACTATAGCTTCGTTAATGTCGGCAACCATAGCAGGAATGATTATAGGATAAAATATTGGTGTTTTGTAATTTGTTGTTTTTTAAGGAGATAATTTTATTTGTTCACTTTTTTTGATATATTTATACCAATATTAACCCCCAAAATTAAATCTATCATGAAAAAACTAAAAAGTTTAAAAGGAATTAAAACGTTATCAAAAAGCGAACAAAACCAAATTAACGGAGGAGGCTATACCTACTGTAAAGGACCTCGTTTATGTTGTACTAGATTTGCAAATGGTCAAGAGTTTTGCGACTATGGTTACTGCCAAAGTAATGGAACTTGCGTTTGGGCATAGTTATAGTTGATAACTTATTAATATAATTTTAAAAGCATTTACATTTTTTGTAGATGCTTTTTTATTTTTACGTTGTTAAACAATTCAACAATTTTAACGATTAAACGTAGAAGGATGAAGCAGTATCACGATTTAGTAAAACACGTTTTAGAAAACGGAAACGAGAAAGGAGATAGAACAGGAACAGGAACTAAAAGTGTTTTTGGATATCAAATGCGATTTGATTTAAGTGAAGGATTTCCAATGGTAACAACTAAGAAGTTACACTTAAAATCGATTATTTATGAATTATTATGGTTTATAAAGGGAGATACTAATATTAAGTACTTGCAAGAAAATGGCGTGCGTATTTGGAATGAATGGGCAGATGCGAATGGAGATTTAGGACCAGTATACGGACATCAATGGCGTAATTGGAATAGCGATGATATAGATCAATTAAAAGAAGTAATTGAAGCCTTAAAAAAGAATCCTAATAGTCGTAGAATGCTTGTGTCTGCATGGAACCCCTCTGTTTTACCAGATACTACTATATCGTTTGCAGAAAACGTAGCAAACGGTAAAGCAGCACTTCCACCATGTCACGCATTTTTCCAATTTTATGTAGCAGAAGGAAAGCTTTCATGCCAATTGTACCAACGTAGTGCAGATATATTTTTAGGAGTTCCCTTTAATATAGCATCGTATGCTTTATTTACAATGATGGTTGCTCAAGTTTGTGGTTATGAAGCAGGAGAATTTATTCATACATTTGGCGATGCTCATATATATAATAATCATATAGAGCAATTAGAGCTGCAATTATCACGCGAATTGAGACCTCTTCCGAAAATGAAAATAAATCCAGCCATAAAAAATATTGAAGAATTTACTTTTGAAGATTTTGAGTTACTTGGTTATGACCCGCATCCACATATAAAAGGAGTTGTAGCAGTATAATTTAACTTTATTTTATATATATTGTTTAGTAGCTTTGTAAGAAACCACCAAAAAAGTTATAAAAATGAATATAGACGTTGATGTTTTAAAAGAAGATCTCTACGACAAAATAGCTGAAATTAACGATGAAAATGTATTAAAAGCAATTCATACATTAGTTGATAACATGAGAAATGAAACTTTTGAAGAAGCTACAACAGAGAAACGAGATCTTACAGGATATATTAAAGAATGGGTGAAAAACATGTAAGCAACACATATTAAATTTATGATTACACTCATCGCTGCAATTGCAAAAAATAATGCGTTAGGAAAAGATAATGATTTAATTTGGCACCTACCTGCCGATTTAAAACGTTTTAAAAAAGTTACGACAGGACATCCTATTTTAATGGGGCGCAATACTTTTGAAAGTATTGGAAAACCTTTACCTAACCGTACATCCATAATCATCACTAGAAATAACAACTACTTTATTGATGGCTGTTTAATTGCCAACAGTATTGAGCAAGCCATAGAGTTAACGGGTGGAAAGGATGCATTTATTATAGGAGGAGCACAAATTTATAAGGATGCTCTAGAACAAAACTTAGTTGATAGGTTAGATATAACTGTTTTACATCACGAATTCGAAGCAGATGCTTTTTTCCCTGAAATAGATATGGGAATATGGAAAGAAGTAGCAAGGGAAGACTTTAAAGCTGACGATAAAAATAAATACGATTATAGCTTCGTTTCTTATGAAAGAAGGTAATGGAATTTAAAGAAGTAAATAAATTATCTCCACTTTTTAAAGAACAGGTTAGGTTACTTTGGAATCGTGAATACCCCTATGTAATTGCACAGAAAAGTAATAAAGACTTCAATGAATATTTAGAATCGTTAAAGAATAAAAACCACCTTTTAGTCCTTGAAAAGAATCGAGTACTGGGTTGGTGTTGTGATTTTATTCGTGAAGGAGAATGTTGGTTTGCGATGATTTTAGATACAGAAATTCAAGGAAAAGGAATAGGAAAAAGATTAATTGAAAAGTTAAAAAAGAGGCATAATAAATTAAATGGTTGGGTAGTCATAGAGGAAAGTTATGTAAAAGAAAATGAGCAACCATATAAATCACCAATAGGCTTTTATAAGAAACTAGGATTCACCGTTTTTGAAAAAGAAAAGCTCGATTCATCAATATTAAATGCTGTGAAAATTCAGCTGAAATCATAAGAACTAAATGTCGATAGAACTTACCTCAATAATAAAAAGATACGGAACACAAAAGGCGGTTAATAATATTTCTTTTTCAGCAAAAAAAGGAGAAATAGTAGGGTTTTTAGGCCCCAATGGAGCGGGCAAATCTACAACAATGAAAATCTTAACAGGATTTATTCAGCCTTCAGAAGGAACTGTATTGGTTAGTGGAATTGATGTAATTTCGAATCCTATAGATGCGCAAAAAAAAATAGGTTATTTGCCTGAACATAATCCGTTATATTTAGATATGTATGTGCGTGAATATTTACAGTTTCAAGCATCTTTACACAACGTAGAAAAGTCTAAAATTAATGAAACTATTGAAAAAGTAGGGTTAACGATTGAAGCACATAAGAAAATAAATCAATTATCTAAAGGATACCGTCAGCGTGTAGGTTTAGCTGCTGCTATTTTACACAACCCAGAAGTGTTAATTTTAGATGAACCTACTACAGGATTAGACCCAAATCAATTGGTTGACATCCGTGAATTAATAAAAGAGCTAGGAAAAGATAAAACAGTATTGTTATCTACACACATTATGCAAGAAGTAGAGGCTATGTGTGACAGAGTTATAATTATTAATAAAGGAGAAATAGTAATTAATAAACCTATTTCAGAACTTAAAACAGATAATGAACAAGTAATTAAAGTAACGTTTGATTATAAATTGGAAGAGCAGTTTATAAAACGTTTACCCAATATAATATCGTACAAAAACACTCTAGAAAATAATTGGATACTCGTTTTTAATTCAGTTGACGATATGCGTCCTGTAATTTTTGATTTTGCACAAGAAAACGGATTAAAAATTCTAGGGCTAAATACCGAAAACAAAAACTTAGAAAGTTTATTTAGAGAGTTGACTCAATAGAAAAATAACAACCTAAAAAGAAAGAACTCCTTGCATATACAGTATGTAAGGAGTTTTTTGTTTGACTTGAGATTTTCAAAATTTAAGCCTTACTATTTAAAAAAGTAAGGGTGATTTCCCCCTTTTTAGCACCAGTAATTCTATTTGAAAATTTTTAGGAGAAACTACTTTTTTAAAAGAGTTTTTCATTGCGGTTATTCTTCATAAGAGCAATTAATTTTACAATGCCTGATTGCTAACCCTTCAATCTGCAAGTAAAACTAACCAAACTTACGATCAAATGATTTTTGAAATATTACAAATCATTACCGAAGAATTAAACGGCTATTTCGATGAAAAAGCTGTCGACTTATCAAATATAGCCATGGCAGAAGGAGATGGCAATGCTCCAGCAAATAATCCTGATGTTTCATTAACATTAATCAATACGCAAGAAGAGTTTGCTTTAAAAAATACTTCTAATAATCGTGTTGAAGGAACTTCAGTAAGTTATAGAAATCCAAAAGTATATCTAAACCTTTATGTGCTGTTTAGTGTAGACAAATCTAGTTATGCAGAATCCTTAAAAAGTTTAACTAAAATATTGGCTTTTTTCCAAGGTAAAAAAGTATTCACCCATCAAAACACCAATTTTGAAGGAATAGACGGGCTAGGTGATTTGAAGACTTTTAAATTCATTACACAATTATACACACCATCTTTTGAAGAGCTAAATTATATATGGGGAACCTTAGGAGGTAAACAATACCCGTCAGTACTCTATAAAATAACATTACTGGAAATAGAAAGAAATCTTATAACAAAAGAAGGTACTGTAATCTCTGGTATTGAACAACAATCAATAATTAAAAACTAAAAGATTATGTACAAAACACTGTTCAATATCAACATATATCACTCTTATTTTTTAAATGAAGGAGAACGAACTTTTTTTGAGTTCAATGGAGGTAATAATGGGGTAACACCTCTTACAACGGAAGAAAAAAAACGTTTAGAAGAACAATATGATATTAGCAAGTTTCTATCAATTCAACCTACTCAAGAAACCAAAAAGAGGTTAAAAAATCATAGACTATTGCTTAGAAACCATAAAAAAGGAGTTCGAGTACTATCGGAAACTACAAAAGTAATTGCAGAAGAAGGAAATCAGGAAGTAGATAGGTATAGTCCTATAATTACATTACCCGATTCACTAACACTAACTTTTTATGTAAAAGCACACCATTCTTATTTTGAAAATTTTTCAAACATAATTGAAAAGAAAGAGCAGCAATTATACTACTTATCAAACAAAACTTCTTCAGCAATCAATTTATTTGAAGCCATTTCTGAGGTGAAAAAATGGAGTTCATTTTTGATTTCAGAAAATGAAACAAGAAAGTTGCTACATCAATTGGAAAGTGAAAAAGAGTTTCAAACAACCACCCCAAATTTGGTAAGCATAGCAAACATAGCTGCTTTTCAGTTAGAGACTATAGAAGCTAAATTAATGAATGCTACTCCTTTAAATGAAGAAGAACAAGAGGTTGTAAACACGATTAATTCCTTTGTGAAAAGCATTAAAAATAAAGGAGTAATAGGCCTTGTACAAGTCCAGATATTAGGAAATGACAATACAAACCTAACAGAAGAAGTGTTTGTTAAGAATAAGGAAACTCAGCTGTTTGATGTGTTAGAAAAATGCTTGTTAGAAACGCCTCCTCAGTTTGCTGTATGTATTGAAAATAGAGCCACTTTTTGGCGTTATACCAAAACAAGTGAAAGTCTTGTGATGACTACTTCAGAAGAAAGGCCTTTAACACTCAATGGACGTGTTGAGATAAATAAACAAGACGTTTCGCCACAACCACAAAACGATTATTATTTCCCAAATCCTACTCCTGAGAGTATTACCCTAGATCCAGATAATCAAAATTATTATTCGGAAGTATTTATATAAACAAAAATTAAAATTAAAAACAAGTAATTATGTCAGCGTACAAAACACCAGGAGTCTACGTAGAGGAAATTGTAAAGTTTCCCCCTTCGGTAGCTCAAGTAGAAACAGCAATTCCAGCTTTTATTGGTTATACCGAGAAAGCAACTAAAAAAGCAATAGGAGACCTTAAGGGAGTGCCAACTAGAATCTCTTCAATGTTAGAATATGAGAATTACTATGGAAAACCGAAGAATGAAACAGGAATTAAGGTATCTGTAGTAAATGGAGAAATCTATGCAGAAGGCCCTAGTAAAAATGAGAGATCTCCATTCTTCATGTACTATGCAATGCAAATGTTTTTTGCCAATGGAGGCGGACCGTGTTACATTGTTTCTGTAGGAAGATACGGAACTGATATTGATGATGCAGATTCTCAAGAAACTATCGTAGAACAAGCAAACTTAAAAACAGGATTAGATACCATAGAAAAGGTAGATGAAGTTACTTTAATCGTTTTTCCAGACGCTTCTAATTTGGGAGATGTAGATAGTTTTTATGGATTGTATAATGATGCTTTAAAGCAATGCTTAAAATTAAAGGATCGTTTTGTAATTATTGATACGGAACATGATGATGATACGCAATCACCAACTCCTGTAGAAGATTTGAGAAATAAAATTTCAAACATAAAGGATGAAGTAAAATATGGCGGAGCATATTACCCGTACGTGAATACAATCTTAGATTATATGTATGATGAATCTAAAATTTCAGTGATAGAAAAGTCTACCACTCAAGAAGATTTAGAGGCAGCGGTACAAGAGATTTCAGACAGTATAGACACAGCTAAGTTTACAGATTTAAGAAACTCAATAGATGCTTTAAAAGCCGATGCAGATGCAAACGTAACAGATGCAACATCAGCCACAGCATTTGTTCCTATAGTTAAAGCTGCAATTGATAATATAATCAATTATATAAATACGTTAAAAGTAGATGTAGAAACCGCATTAATTATTTCTCAAAAAAACACAGCGGTTGCAACAGAATCAAATGCTTTAGACGCTTGGATTACAAATGTGTTAGAGGGAGCGATTCTTGATTTTAATAAATCAAAAGATAACTTAAACTCTGATGATACGGCTATTAAAATAAAAAATGAAATAGATATTGATACCGCAGCAATAGATGCTTTAAAAACGAGTGTAGATACTTGTATTGCATCAGGAGAACTGGATGCAGTTATTACTGCTTTAAATACAAACGCAGCAGTATTACCAACAACAACAACTGTTTTAAAGAGTTTAAAAACGACAAACAATCGTTTATACAATCAAGTAAAAGCCGAAATAGGTCGTATTCCATTAACCTTACCCCCTAGTAGTAGTATTGCAGGAATCTATGCTGCTGTAGATGAGAATAGAGGGGTATGGAAAGCACCGGCCAATGTTAGCTTAAATTATGTTATAGAGCCAACAATTCAGGTATCTCATGATGAACAACAAGGATTGAATGTAGACGAAGTAGCTGGTAAATCTATAAATGTAATTCGTGCATTTAAAGGGAAAGGAAATCTAGTATGGGGAGCAAGAACCCTTGCAGGAAACGATAACGAATGGAGATATGTATCTGTTAGACGCTTCTTCAACATGGCAGAAGAATCGATTAAAAAAGCAACAGAACAATTCGTTTTCGAGCCTAACGACAAAAATACGTGGGTGCGTGTAAAAGCAATGATTGATAACTTCTTAACACAACAATGGAGAGCAGGAGCACTAGCAGGTCCTACACCAGAAAAAGCATTTTATGTAAGTGTTGGTTTAGGAGAAACGATGACCGCTCAAGATGTTTTAGAAGGAAATATGATTATAGAAATTGGAATGGCAGTAGTACGTCCAGCTGAATTTATCATTCTTAAGTTTTCTCACAAAATGCAAGAAGCATAATTAAATGAATTAATAAAAAAATAAACAAAAAATAAAAAATCATGGCAGAATTATATCCAATTCCAAAGTTTTCCTTCGAAGTAACTTTTGGAGACACAAAATTTAATTGCACAGAAGTTTCTGGTTTGAGTTTCGATAATAAAGTAATAGAATACCGTGGGGGAGCTGATAAAGAATACCACAAATCAAAGCAACCAGGACTGTTTGAGTATGGTAATATTTCTATGAAACGAGGAACTTTTGTAAATAAGAGTAAAGAGTTTTATCAACAGTGGGCTAAAACGGTCTATTTTCAAGAAGGTGGTGAGCAATTTAGAGGTGATCTAACCATAAAGTTATTAGACGAAAATGGAGACCCAGCTGTTGTATGGGAAGCCCAAAATGCATACATCACTAAAGTGCAACCAACCGATTTAAAAGCTGATGGTAATGAAATTGCCATTGAAACTGCCGAGTGGGCTATTGAAAAACTTAAAATGCCATCGTAATGAGCTATTATCCGCCAGTAGGCTTTAGTTTTCAAGTAGAGTTTGTAGATGTTTCAACTTCACAAGGAGATAATTCATTTCAATCAGTTTCAGGTCTTTCAGTAGACCTTGAAACTGAAGAAATAACCGAAGGAGGAGAAAACAGGTTTAAACATACAATACCCGTACGTTCTAAGTATGCTAATGTGGTTTTAAAAAGAGGAATGTTAATGGATTCTGAAGTGATTAATTGGTGTAAAAAAGCAGTGACAAATTTCGAAATACAACCCTCTGATATTAATGTGATGTTGTTGGGAGAAGATGGACAAACCATACAGACTTGGAATATTGTACGTGCTTATCCAGTAAAATGGAATGTGGGAGATTTTAATGCGGAAGAGAGTAAACTGGTTATTGAAACATTAGAATTAACCTATAACTATTTCAAAGTATCCTAACATGCCAATTACAATTAAAGAATTACATATCAAGATTAATGTAGATGAAAAAGCAGAGCCCCAAGGAAAAACAAGTGGAGCAAAAAATGGTAATACAGCAGCTATTGTAGCAGCATGTGTTGAAGAGGTAATGGATATTCTTGAAAGACAAAAAGAACGATAATGAGTCAAGGAGAGTTAAAAAAACTAGTTATAAAAGCGTATAAAGATATTGCTTTTTCTGAACCCGTTGGTGACGGTGAGTTTACAACATTAGTAAACCCAGAAAAGTACATGATTGCCTATAAACCTGAATATGATGAAGAACAGGGACAAGGGACAAGCGCTACACAACCAAGTTTTACTAGAATTGCTCCACAAGAACTAGACTTAGATTTATTGTTTGATAGTAGTGGAGTTATAGATGGTAGCCCAAATTTGAAAGATGGGATCATAGATAAAATAGATGCATTTAAAAAAATTGTATTCGATTACAGTGGAGAAGAGCACAAACCTTACTACTTAATGATTAAATGGGGGGCATTGCTTTTCAAAGGATCTTTAGTAGATCTTTCTATTGAATACAGATTGTTTGCTCCAGATGGAACTCCCTTACGTGCCAATGCAAAATTAAAAATAAAAGGAACCGTTGATGAGGATTTACGAGTAGCAAGAGAAAACAATCAATCTCCAGATTTAACACACTATCGTAAAGTGAAATCAGGAGATACCTTGCCTCTAATGTGCCATCGTATTTATGGAGATTCTAAGTATTATTTAGAAGTAGCGCGTGTTAATAAAATAATGCAGTTCAGAAAGCTACAACCAGGACAAGAAATTTTTTTTCCACCCTTGCAAAAATTCGCATAAATGAATAACACAGGAACCATACAAACTTCAAAAAGTGCCGATTTAGTCACGTTTAAAATCTTAATTGCTGGAGAGGAACTCTCAAAACAATACGAGGTAAAAACGATTACTGTGGCTAAAGAAGTAAATAAAATACCTACAGCCCAAATTGTTTTATTAGATGGAGATGCTTCTCAAAGAGATTTTAAGTTGAGTAATGAAGACTTGTTAATTCCGGGAAAAGAAATTGAAATTACGGCAGGATATCATTCCGATGAAGAAACCATTTTTAAAGGAATAGTTATTAAACATAACCTAAGAATTAGAGCCAATTCAGCACAGCTGATTGTTGAATGTAAAGACGAAGCTGTGAAAATGACGGTAGGTAGAAAAAGCAAGTATTTTTACGAAAGCACCGATAGCGACATTTTTGAAGAAATCATTGGAAATTATGGTTTAGCTAAAGAGGTAGAATCTACAAATTACAATCATGCAGAATTGGTACAATACAATGCCTCAGATTGGGATTTTATGGTTTCGAGAGCACAAACAAACGGAAAACTGTGTTTTGTTGACGATGGAACCATAACCATAGCCAAACCCAATGTGAGTCAGTCTGAAATTGAAACCGTAACCTTTGGAGGTTCTTTGTTAGATTTTGATGCAGAAATAGACGCACGTCATCAAGTAAAAAAAGTAGCAGCCTATAGTTGGAACCACGCTGATCAGGAGCTAGTTGAAATTGAAGGAAAAGATCCTAATATAAGTTTAAACGGAAATTTATCGGTTTCAGACTTAAATAAAACGATAGGTTTAGAAAGTATGGAGTTACGACACGGAGGTGTTGTTACCGATACTGAACTACAAGACTGGGCAGATGCTAAATGGTTATTTCAACAATTAGCAAAAGTAAGAGGACGTGTAAAATTTCAAGGAATTCCTTCGGTAAAACCAAATACAATTTTAAAGCTAGAAGGAGTAGGAGATCGGTTCAACGGAAATGTATATGTAACAGGAGTACAGCATCTAATTTCAGAAGGAAATTGGGTTGTCAATGCACAGTTTGGATTGTCAACAGAATGGTTTTCTGAAACTTTTGAAATCTCAGCCAAATCAGCATCAGGATTATTACCCGCAATTCAAGGCCTACAAATAGGAATTGTTTCTCAATTGGAAGAAGACCCTGATGGAGAAGATAGAATTCTAGTGCAAATTCCTATAGTAAATAATAAAGAAGAAGGTATTTGGTGCAGAGTAGCTTCACCCGATGCAGGAGAAAATAGAGGTATTTTTTTTCGTCCTGAAATAGGTGACGAGGTAATTGTAGGATTTATCAATGAAGATCCTAACGATGCTATTGTTTTAGGGATGTTGCATAGTAGTGCAAAACCATCACCTATTACTGCAACCGATGATAATCACGAAAAAGGAATCATTACCAGAAGCGAAATGAAAGTATTGTTTGATGATGATAAAAAAATAATCACCATAGAAACACCTGCGGGAAAAACCATTGCATTAGATGAAGATGAAGGAGCCATAACTATTGAAGATGATAACTCCAATATAATAATCATAAACAGCGATGGGATATCAATGGAAAGTGCAGGAGATATTTCATTAAAAGCCTCAGGAGACGTAAATATTGAAGGAACAAATGTGAGCATAGCAGCCAATGCAGAATTTAAAGCAGAAGGTAGTGCTGGCGCAGAAGTTTCAACAAGTGCTATAGCTGTTTTAAAAGGCTCGTTAGTTCAAATAAATTGATTTTAGAAAAGAGAAAAGAGAAAAGAGAAAAGAGAAAAGAGAAAAGAGAAAAGAGAAAAGAGAGAAGAGAAAAGAGAGAAGAGAAAAGAGAGGAGAGAAAAGAGAGAAAAATTAATATTGATAACTGATATGGGAAATCCAGCAGCAAGAATAACAGACATGCATGTGTGTCCAATGGTAACGGGAACAGTCCCTCACGTAGGAGGACCAATTTTACCAGCAGGAGAGCCTACGGTATTAATTGGAGGTTTACCAGCAGCTAGAGTAGGAGATATGGCTACTTGCACAGGTCCTCCAGATAGTATAGTCGCTGGCTCAGGAACCGTATTGATAGGAGGAATGCCAGCAGCAAGAATGGGTGATAGTACTTCACATGGTGGTACTATTGTACTGGGAGAACCCACAGTTTTAATAGGATAATAATGGAAAATAAAAAAGCATTTTTAGGGATAGGATGGGATTTTCCACCCGAATTTTCAAAAGACTTAAGTGAAGTAGTCATGATTTCTGAAGAGGAAGACATTAAAAGTAGCTTAGAAATATTGTTAACGACTCGATTAGGAGAACGCGTAATGCTACCTAATTATGGGTGTAACTTACAAGAACTTCTTTTTGAGAAACTTGATAGAACGCTGATAACCTATGCCAAAGATTTGATAGAAACAGCAATCTTATATCACGAACCAAGAATCGATGTTATTCATATTGATGTTTCGGAAACAGATCCTTTAGAAGGAATGTTGATTATAAAAATTGACTATAGAATTAGAGCTACAAACAGTAGAACCAATGTGGTTTTCCCTTTTTATAAAGGAGAAGGAACCGATATAAATTAAAACACACCATGAGTAAAATCATTTCTAGCATATTACAACGAAACGGAACAGGACAAGAGCGACGTTATATTGAAGCACTGAACCCTGAAAATTTCGAACTTCACGATTTTACTATTGAAGATTGGATTTTATTTGCCTATAATTTTGCTGAAAAGCTCAATTATTTTCCCACAGAAAACCATGAAGTAGCGTCTGGAGATTGGCAACTTTTTTTTAAAAATTTAACGACAGAGAATATCCCTTTTAGAGGAACAAGAGAGTATAAAAAAATAAAAGAAAATATTCAGAAAGCTCTTGAGAAATACACCCAAGAAGGAAAATTAAGCCCGCATTTAACTTTATTTGTTTGTTTTTTGCACTTGTTAGAACTTTCAAAAGAGCGATTCAACAATTTAACGAAACGCCACTTAGATTTTTACTACAAAGAAATACTTCAAGTTCAAAAAAGAACGCCAATTCCAGATCAAGCACATGTAATTTTTGAACTGGCAAAAAAAATAGCAGATGAACGAATAGAAAAAGGAACGTTGTTAGATGCAAAAAAAGACAGTTTAGGAAATCCATTAGTATACGAAACAAATGAAGAACTGATTGTAAATAAAGCTTCTGTAGGAGCCATAAAAACGATTTACAATAACAATTCAGAAAGTTTAAAAAAGATAAAAGCAAGTGCTGTAGCGAATACAAAAGATGGTTTTGAAGAGCCACTATCTGAAGAAGCACCGTATTGGTATCCATTTGGATATCCTGAAAGTGAAAAAAATGCTATTGAGTTGCCAGATGCAATAGTAGGTTTTTCAATAGCTTCACCAATGCTACTTTTACAAGAAGGGGATAGAACAGTAACGATTGCTATTAACTTTAAAAATAACTTTGAAGAAAATTCTTTTGATGTAAGCGAATTGCTACAAACCGTCCAAATTTTTGCCAGCGGGAAGGAAAAATGGGTAAGCCCAACATTAACGGCAATTAATCATGCAAATGATGGAACCCTTGAAATTGTCAATCAGGTAAGTTTTACATTTACATTAGGGCTTGATACAGAAGCATTGGTAGCATATAATGAAGAGTTTTTACTTAAAAAATACAATACAGCACATCCATTAGTTCGTTTTGTTTTTGATGTTTCCAACACGAATGGATACGATTTTTACAGGTTTTTAGCAGGGAACACACTTGAAAAAGTAACTATAAAAACAGATGTTAAAGGAGTAAAATCAGCAACAGTTGAAAATGATAATGGAGTGCTAAGAACCAAAAAACCATTTCATCCTTTTACAACACGCCCTATTGAAGGATCGAATTTTAGTGTGGATTATACCGAAGCTTTTTCGAAAAAGTGGAAAGATTTTACAGTAAATCTTCACTGGAAAAATATCCCCGAAGATTTTAAAGAATGGTATCAAGCATATGTGAAATCAACAAGTTATTCTTCTATTAAAACCTATGGAGATGAATTGGGAGAAGCTATAGGTTTAAGGAATTTAATAATTGAAGACTACACTTTTTTCCAAATAGAAAAACGATTATTGCATGCTGCTGGAGAAACCAAAGAAACCGTAGGGAAGATTGAAAACCTCTTTAAAAAACAGGTTGATGAAGAAAGTGAAGCGGTATTTTATACCTCAGAGTTTAAGGTAGAAAATACAGGAAATAGTTACGGAATAGACAAAGCAGGTCCTTTACAGTTAACACTAGAACAATCATTTTTACATGAGTTGTATCCTAAGTTATACGCACTGGCAGTAAGTGCAGAAGATAAAAATATTAACCTTCCTAATGAACCCTATACCCCATTAGTAGCATCTATTTCTGTAAACTATTCAGCAGAAGAAACCATGGTAATGGAAGGGATGAATTTAAATGAAAACCGCATTCAATTATTTCATGAACACCCTTTTGGGCAACACGAAGAAAACTATGCAGAAAAAAAGTATTTACAAGAAGAAAAAGGAATTGTAGATATTTTTGATAAAGACAGTATTCAAACCACTTTAGTACCAAAATACTGTTTAGGGGGTCACTTATTTTTAGGAATAGAAAATGTAGCGCCTCAGCAAAACCTTTCACTGTTAATCCAAGTATTAGAAGGAAGTGAAAATCCAGAAGTAGAAAGTTTTGGAGCAAATGAAAAAATAAACTGGTCGATATTATGTAATAATAAGTGGAAAACACTTGAAAATAATATCATATCGAACAGTACAGATAATTTCTTGAAATCAGGAATTGTTAAGTTTTCCATTCCTAAAGAAGCCAATTCCGATAACACATTATTACCAGCGGGCTATACTTGGATAAAAGCAGAAATGAATAAGTCGTTTGAAGCCGTATGCAAGGTCATTGGTATTCATGCACAAGCAGTATTGGCTAGGTTTGAAGATAACAATAATGAGGTAAGCCATTTAAAAAACGGATTGCCTAGTGAAACCATCAAAAAAATGGTGACACGCATTCCACAAATTAAATCAGTTTCACAACCGTATAATTCATTTGGAGGAAGTCCTGAAGAATCTGATGCTAACTTTTATAGAAGAATAAGCGAACGCTTGCGTCATAAAAATAGAGCGATAAGCTTATGGGATTACGAGCATTTGATTCTTCAAGAATTTCCTGAAATATACAAAGTAAAGTGTTTAAATCATACTTCAGAAACAAGTTTTACAGCAGCGGGTTATGTTACGTTAATTGTGGTGCCAGATACTGTAAATAAGAATGTATTTGATATGTACCAACCAAGAGTTAGCAAAGCTACTTTAAACAGTGTTACGACTTACATTAATTCGTTAAATACCCTACCTGTAAATGCTGAGGTTATCAATCCAAATTATGAAGAAGTAACGATTGGCTTGGAAGTGAGTTTTTATGAAGGATATGATGAAAACTATTATACAGAGCAGCTAAAAACCGACATTACAAAATTCTTATCTCCTTGGGCATTCGACGAAACCAAAGAAGTAACCTTCGGAATTATGCTGCACAAAAGCATATTGATTGATTACTTAGAAAAACTGCCTTATGTAGATTATTTACAAAACGTAAGCATGAATGGCAATGCTAATGTGTACAAAATAGAACCAAGCAATCCAAAATCAATATTGGTATCTGCTAAAACTCACAACGTAAGTACTGTATTAACGACCTGTAAAGGAACCAAAAAAATCATAGAACAAACATGTCAGCTATAAACGAACATATCAATATTCCTAAAAATATATCTAGAAAAGATGACTTAGATTTTTCTTTTTTAAGAAAAGAAGGAATCTCTTATTTGGAAACATTAGGAGGTAAGTTGTGGACTGACTTCAATTCACACGATCCAGGAGTTACTATTTTAGAAATGTTGTGTTATGCCATTACCGATTTAGGAATGCGTATTGATACCCCCTTAGAAAACTTATTGGCATCTAAAGATCCCAGTTTATCATTGCAAGCACAGTTTTACCAAGCTTCAGAAATTTTTCCAACCAAACCAGTCAATGAATTAGATTACAGAAAACTGTTTATTGATTTAAAAGGGGTAAAAAACTGTTGGTTACGAATTTACGACAAGCAAGTGTTTGTAGATTGTAAGAATAACCAGTTAAGCTATAAAAAGTTTGAAGGGATTTTACCAGAGTTTCAAAAAGATTTTAAGCTAAAGGGATTGTATTCCTTATTGGTCGATTTAGAAGAAGGCTATACTAAAGAACAAGTTTTTCCTCATATAAAAACGACTTATCACAAAAACAGAAATTTATGTGAAGACTTGATAGAAATAAAAGAAGTAGACACGCAGCCGATTGCTATTTGTGCCAATGTAGATGTAACTCCTGAAGCAGATGAAGAATGGGTATATGCCAATATTGTATTTCAAATAGAAAACTACCTATCACCATCTTTAAAATTCTATTCAATTCTGCAAATGTTAGATAAAGGGTATACAACCGATGAGGTATTTGATGGCCCAGTTTTAAACAATGGATTTATTGATGTAGAAGAGCTTAAAAAAGCAGAATTAAGAAAAGAGGTACGCCTTTCAGATGTGATGAAAATTATCATGAACATTGAAGGGGTAAAATTAATTAAAGACATCTCTGTAGGTTTTTGTGATGAAAATATAGTTCAAGAGAACAAATGGGTAGTTTGTATCGATCCAGATAAAAAACCTGTGTTGTGTGAGAAAAGTACTTTTAATTTTAGCAAAGGATTTCTTCCGTTAAACTTAAACTACGATAGGGTAGAGGAATATTTGAAACAATTAAAAGAAGATGAAATAGCATCACAGCAAATAGCAGATGAAGACAAGGTTTTATCGTTGCCAAAAGAAAGTTTAATAGGAGTTAGCGAGTATACCACTATTCAAAATGATTTTCCTGATACTTACGGAATTGGTCGAGAGGGGCTAGCTGTACATGTTTCTAATGACAGGAAAGCAAAAGCGAAACAATTAAAAGCCTATCTAACATTTTTCGATCAAATCTTAGCGAGCTATTTCAAACATTTATCAGAAGTAAGAACGTTGCTTTCTGTCAGTGGGCAAGAAACGCGTACTTTTTTTACACAAGCGGTTAAAGACATTAAAGATTTTGATGAACTCGTTAGTGAATATCCACAGTCAGATGACGATGAATTAACAAAACTATTGTTCAGTCAGTTTGATAATAATATAGAGCGAAGAAACTCCATTTTAGATCATTTATTAGCTCGTTTTGCTGAACGATTTGGAGAATATACCTTCATTATGAAAGCGCTGTATGGAACAGCTACCGATGAAATTGTATTGTCAAACAAAGAGTCTTTTTTAAAAGACTACAACATAATAAGTAGCGAAAGAGGATTAGCGTTTAATTATTACAAGCGCGTTAAAGAAAACTTATGGGATACTAACAATGTATCAGGATTTCAAAAGCGTATAGCACGTTTAATGGGAATTACCAATGAGAAACGAAGACATTTAACGGAAACCAGTGTAGATATTTATGAAGTAACAGAAGGGAGTAATAGCTATAGATGGAGGTTAAAAGATACTAGTGGAAACATACTATTGTCAGCAACTGAAAACTATGTTAAAAAATCCTTTGCTATTGAAGAATTATACTTTGCAGTTTTACAAATGGTACAAACCAAAGAAAAAGATATAGAGGAAGCTTTTGAAGAAGGTATTACAAATAATATGCAAATTGGATTTATAAGAATACATGAATCTACACCATCAAAACCTTCTATTCCAGTAAAGTATTCTTTTGATGTTATTAATCCGGAAAAACCAAAGAGTAGTTCTGATTACATCATTGCAAAACAATACAAATATTATACAGATAGTAATGATTTAAAAGAAGCATTATTAGAGGTGATTTCTTTTCTAAAAAAAGAGTTCACTGAAGAAGGAATGTTTTTAGTTGAACATATGCTATTGCGCCCAAATGTTACCAATAACGAAGCAGAAAACTTTTTGCCTATTTGCGCAAAAGACTGTGAAGATTGTGGAACGATTGATCCTTATTCTTACAGAGTTAGTATTGTTTTACCAGGGTATACATACCGCTTTTCAAACCCAGATTTTAGACGCTATATGGAAGATGTTATCAGGCAAGAACTTCCAGCACATATACTACCAAGAATATGTTGGGTAGGAGAGCGTAAGGGAATTGTACCAGATAAAGAAAATGATTTATTACAGTTTGAAAACTCTTATAAAGAGTACCTGTTTGCCAAAACAAATTTAGAGCAAGAACAACCAACAGAAAATGGTGAATTACAAAATTTAATACATGCAATACAGCAATTAAATACAATTTACCCAGTAGGAAGATTAACCGATTGTAGTGCTGAGGAGGAAGCCTTAGATGGAAGAATCATTTTAAATCAATCTAGTATTGGAAACATTGGCGCAGAAAAAGAAAACAATAACGAAGAAAACTCATAAAAAATAGTACGTGTTTATTTATTAACACAGCCAAAACATAATACGTATGGAAACGACTAACCTAAAATTAAAAGAAATTACAACTGAATATAGCAAGTTCAATGCTAATCAAGTATTAACAGAAACACAATTAAATGCATTTATTGATTATTTCGATGATCAAAACCGTTTATCGAGGTTAGGCTTAAGTGGTGTTGGTTTAGTATGTGGTTTTAAAGTAATACCCAAGTTTACCATAGATAAAACTGCTGTTACAAGTATTGAAATACTGCAAGGGGCTTCAGTAACTACTGATGGAGATTTAGTTCAGTTTTTTGATTTAATAGAAGAAAACGTACCATCAAAAACATTTTCATTCTATAAAAAGTTTGAAGATACTGATGGGAATTACGAACGTTTTAAAAACTCTCAAGATAAGCAGTATAACTTATGGGAATTGCATACAGAAGAAGAAGAGTCGTACACCAATTTAGTTGAGTTTCCTGAGATACAAAAAATGGCTGTTTTATTGTATCTAGAACAGTACGCAAATGAAGATGAATTGTGTAGTAAGTTGACATGCGATAATCAAGGGATTGAACAAATTAATAAGCTGCGAGTATTACTCGTGAGCATTGAAGATTTAGAAGCGATTGCTGCCAAAGATGCTATATTTTTAAAGCACAATTGGTATAAAATTAACCATGAGTTACCAGTGGTGGAAGCAAGAAGAGTGGTGTTAACTGAAAATAATACGCAAACATTTGCAGAGTTAAAAGCGCAGTTTGATAGTGTTGTTAAAGATGAAAGTATTAGTGTAGATTTAATTGCAGGATTTGATACCATATTTTCAAAATTTCAAAAACCATCCATAGCTACCAAACTAAAAGCATTGTTTAGTTTTAGTTCGTTGGCGGTTCCATTAGATTTTCAGTATCGATATGATGCTATAAAGGATATGGTAGACACTTACAATGAAATTAAAGAACTACTGTTACATATCAATGTAAATTGTTGTCCGAGCATAGGTGCTTTTCCAAAACATATTATGTTAGGAAAATTGAAGCAAACGGAAGATTACCCAGAATTACGTCACCGATTCTATAAATCAACGATTGTAGGTCAAGAAAATGAGAACCTTCAAAAAGTACAATTGTTAATTAATAGAGCAATTGCTATTGTAACTAATTACATAGGAAAAATAAAGTCTGATGAAATTGTTATCACACCATCGCAAGCATATAGTCGTTTGAGCGATAAAGCAGTTCCTTTTTATTACAATGTTTCTTCACAGTTTTTAAAGAATTGGGACTTTAACAAAACAACAAACTACAGAGCCAACCAAAACTTAAGTTATCATAAAGAAAACCTTTCGAACTCTTTAGCCATTCAAAAACCATTATCATACAATATTGATAAAAATGACTTTTACAGAATTGAAGGACATCAAGGGAAAATGTATCGAGATGCCCTAGCAAAAATCTTAAAACTTAAAGAAGATAACGGTTTGAGTTTTGATGTGAAAACACTTTCTATCAATGCTGCTGAACAAATTATTAACATCAACAATTACGAGTGTGAGTTTGAAGATTTAAAAATGTTATTGAACGCATGGAGAGCTGAACAGAATTGTATTTTATCAGAAGTAAGTAAAACATTTTCAGCATTCAAACTAACCAATCCAAAAGTTAATACGGTAGTTGATAAAGTTGAAAAATTTAGAGATAAAACAGTGGTTCTAGATAAGGAACCAATTAAGGAAGAAATTCCACAAGTAAAAGAGTATGTGAGTAGAATGGATGGGCTTTCTAAAGAAACAAATATAAAGGAAGATTTTAGGTATAAATACGATATCGGAGCCAAAGAATACAGTAGGTTTTTAGAAGAAGAAAACATAGTTAAAGAGAGCTTAACTAAAGAAGACGATTCTCTTGGGACTTTAATAGAAAAAGTATTTGATACAAATAAAGATGGATCGGCTAGTGACATTATTGTTCAACTCAATAAAGAAACCGAGGTAATAAAAGAAACGGCAGTATGGAAAGAAGAACCTACGCTTAGTGACTTCATTTTAACAGATTTAACCGAAACCTTGGTTCATGCATATATATTAGATACCAAAGTACCATTATACATAAGAGACATAGATAATTTAGTGTTAACCAACTATAAGTTAACCATTGCTGAGTTGTGTAAAAAAGTAAAAAGTTTGCAGGCTAAATATAACAGTACTACACTAGAATTGTCTACTAAGCAAATTTTAGGATTGTTAATTAACCAATTATCTATTGTTTGTTGTTCAGGAAAAAAGCTAGAAACATTACTAGCTGAAATAGAAAAGAGAAAGAAAAAAATACTCGAAAGAATACAACTTTCAGAATTTGTAAAACAACATCCAGGACTTGAACATAAGGCAGGAGTTGTTCCAGGAGGAACCTTTGTAATGGTGTATGTTACCGAAAATGCAGCTGATAAAAATACATTTGATGAGGTAGTAATAGATGTTGTATTTAAAAATCAACCAATTTTATCAGATGTCGGATTTATAAAAGACGAGTTCTTAGCTTCTAAAGAAGCTTTTTTAGAAAAAGAAGTATTGTATAAAAATGGAGGAGTAATCAAGTTATGGGATAAAAGTTCAACAATTAACTTTTCATTTGTAGATGGAAGTTATTTTAACCTAAAAGACAGGCTGTTTTTTGAACAAGATGTTGTATTGGTTGGAAAAACATTGGCAGAAACAGTAAATAATTTTACAGCATTCTTAAACAGAACTTGGTTTAGAGCGGGAGTATCTAAAGTTCTTAAGGCAGAAGAAACCAAAATGTACAAAGACGGATCGGTTGGAATGCGTATTACGATTAAAGATCATTTAGTACCAAAAGGAGAATACTTTTTCCAGATATACAATCCTGTTGTTTTAGAAACAACCAAACGATTGTATTTCGACGAAAATGAAGTGCTTAGTGAGAATGAAACATTAAAAAACACCGTGGTAGCAGATTTTTCTTTACCCTATATGTGTTGTTCAGATTGTGTACCAGTTAATTTTATAATCCCTAAAGAACCACCGTTTTTAAGCTTACCAGTAAGCACCATTTGTTTGCAAAAAGAAACTGTAATAGAACCGTTAATTTTTACTGTGAGACCAGTAGATGGAGAAGTAAAAGCAATTGTTCCTGAAGGAGTAATATCAGGAGTATTTAAAGATTCTGAAGATGAAAAATGGAAAATAGATGTTGCAAAAGTTGATAAAAGTTTATTAGGTAAACCGTTGAAGTTTACAGTAAACGATGAGCCTACAGATTGTGAGCTTACAGTATATCCAGCATTAGAGTTGTTGGTTGAAGTAGAACAACCTATTGAATATAATGAAGATAAATCTAAAGCCAGGGTAACGTATGTATTACATTGGAAGGATGCTGATATTGTTAGTGCTGATTTCTTTAATAATATCAAGTACTCTTGGGATTTTATGGGAGATGGTACAAGAGTAGAACATGCACCTATAAATAATAAAGTTTTCCATAACTACACCTTACCAATTAATGATATTAATAATGAGATAAACCCAGCATTAGAAATTTCATTAGGACCATGTTCAAAAGAAATTCCTATAAGCCCAATAAAGTTTGACACTTTAACACCGTCAGAGTTGGCTATCGAACCATCATACTGTATCGATTTTACTAAAGAAAAAATAGCAAGAATACCATTTACCAATGTTAATGGAACAATAACTATTGTTGGTGGGGCTATAAAAGGACTAACGATTGAGAATAATGAATTGGTTATTGATGTAGCCACTTTTGAAAGTTATGATCAAATTATTGAGTTTTTAGAAGACGGACAAACAACAAATGCAAGAATAACGATTCATGAAGTTAAACAAATAAGCATTTCAGAACGAAGCGAATCGAGATTTATATGGAAAGATGGACAATTATTTTATGAAGCAGCTTTTGAGGCAATACTTCCAGAAGGTGTAAAACCCGAAGGATTAAAATTTAATTGGAGTGTAAATAGCATTGAGTCGGAGACAGAGTTGTTCAATCCTCAGTTATTAGTCAAAGAAGGTGTAGGGAACTCATACACGATAAAGTTAATGATTACTGATGGCAACGGATGTTTTTCTAAAGCAGATTTTACAAAGAATATAGCCTTCCCAGAGTTTACAATAAGCTTATCAAACACCACTTTTTGTTTAAGTGATAAAGAGTCTTATCCTGTGGTTGTGAGACCTCAATTTGAAGGGGTACAACTAACAGGAGGAAATGTGAAATTGAACGAAGAAACTAAAGTATGGGAATTTGTGCCAGCCAATTCAGGGTTAACAGCTTCGGGGACTGTAAGTATAAGCCTTGTAGGAACTTTTGTTACACAGACTATTAATTTAAGAGCAACACCACAAGCAAGCTTTACACATAGTTTTGATTCAGAAAAGAGAATATTATCCTTGACAAATACTTCTGAAAAAGGAGATAAGTACGTTTGGATAATTAACGGAGTAGAAAAAGAACCACAAGTAAATAGAATAACCATAACCGAAGATTTAAGCAATTTTGAGGATGATATAGTAGAAGTTTCATTAATAGTAGCAAGTGAGTGTGGAGAACATACCGCTACAGAAACGATAGAAATAGGTAAAATACAAGATAAGACTTGTGAGGAGATAAACCAAGGAGAAATTGAAAACTATTATACGTTAAATAAGTTTAGTATAAGTGATGGAGGTAGCGGTACTAATGTTAACATGATTGTGGTAGTTCCTACCAATGATTTATATACCGAAATTATAACCGATGAAAAGAGTTCTTATTTAAAAGGAGACAACAACAACCAATTAAGGGAAATGTTTTCTAAGCTACTTGTCAATACATCAAAATTACTTGTTGAAGATGTTGAAAATAGAACATTGCTTACAAGGTATTTTAGAGCAGAAGTAAGATTGTTTTTAAATATTCTTCATTGCCAAGCCCCCACAGTTTTAGAGTCGGATGAAAACCGAGGAATTATCTTAGAACTGTTAGAAGTTATAGATAGTGCTTTTATCTTTTTTAAAGAAAATCAAATAAAAGTAGCGAATGAAGAATTCCTACAATTTTTAAAGGAATTTACAACAG
Organism: Tenacibaculum sp.; assembly: GCF_048269885.1. NCBI lineage: Bacteria > Pseudomonadati > Bacteroidota > Flavobacteriia > Flavobacteriales > Flavobacteriaceae > Tenacibaculum > Tenacibaculum sp. The sequence continues at coordinate 49,887 of NZ_JBLWTZ010000004.1, forward strand.
AAGTTCAAGCAGCATATATTTCTGAGTTTATAAATGAAAAATTAATAGAAAACGTATAATGGTAGCTAAAGAACATACCATTCATAAAGTATTTGTCGAGGTAAATACAAGAAGTAAAAAGACAGCAGAAACGTATAAAAACTCAATAGAGAACTTTTTACAGGAAGAAGTATTTCCGGCAATAGAGAACTATTTTAATTCTCAGGAAATTGATAGTAAAGTTTTCATTCAACAAATAGCAAACTTAAAAATAGAAGTTGATATAGCGAATAGTAACAAATCTATAACTAGCAATAGTGTAAAGCGAGAAATAAAAGAGCAACTCATAACAAAGTTAAAAGCTGTTTTTAAAGAACCGGAGTTGCATGAGGTAACAATAAAAACAAGGACTATATCAGAATCTAAACTAGACACTTTTTTTTACTTTTTGGAACACGGAACAACAGCTTGGTGGAACCAAAAAGAAGAAAAAACGTTTACAAAAAAGAGACTGTTTGAAATAACTGAAAATTCAAGTTTTGAGAAGAGGTTTTTAATGTCTTTAAAAAACCCTGTGCAAAGAAAGCGATTGATACAACAGTTTAAAACAGAGGAGTTGTACCTGTTGTTTTTAGGTGTTTTTAATAAACCTGAGGAATACAAGGCATTTTTGTTGACAATTAAAAAGTTTGATTTTACTTCTTTTAAAATAAAGAATAAAGTATGGAACATCTTTATTAATGCCTTATTAAATAAAGATTTTTCAACAATAACAAAAGATGTTCAAGAGGCTATAAAAATCTTAAAACAAACCAATAGTTTTTATAACGAACAAGAGGAGTTAGTGAGTTTTTTAAAACTCCTTATTTCAAAAAACAACACACTTTCCACTCAGTTTAATAATGAAAAACGAGAAAGAAGAGATAGCGGAAAAATAGAAAAAAATACCACTAATACAAGCAATATAAGTTTTGCAAATGTAACAAGAGAAAGAGAAAAGAGTAACATAGGTAATATTGATGAGTTTACTAAAACAAATTCTGATATTGAAACGAGAACTCAAGATTTAAATACATTACACAATGAGTGTTCTGTTGAAAATAAAGAGCAAGAAGCACAAAGAAATATTAGCCTGCTCAATGAAGTGAAAGGGATAAAAAGCCAAAACAAAAAAGAAAAGTTAAAGAAACAACCCCCAATAAATAAAAATCAAGAAGAAAAACAAGAAGAAAAACAAGAAGAATTTAAAACAGAAATGAAACTGGAGAGTAAGGTGCTTAAAAAGGACGATGCAAGCCCAATAACACAAAAGTTAAAAGAGGAAAAAAGAGCAGATTACCAAAGAAGACATCAAGAAGCATTGAAAAATACTTTTTTGGTTAAAAATGAGGTTGCTAGTGAGTTTAAATCTCACCTTGTTAAAAATGTGGGATTAATTTTATTACATCCATTTTTAAAGCAGTTTTTTAACTCATGTGGTTTTCTAAACAAAGAGAATAAAATAATCAAACCACATCAGGCGGTACACTTGTTACACTATGTAGCAACCAAGAAAGAGCAGCAATTTGAAAATAACTTAGTCTTTGAAAAATTCTTATGCAACCTGCCCATACAAAGCTCTATTGAAAGAAATATAGTTTTGGATGATGCGCTTAAAGAAAAGTCAGAAGAATTATTAAGAGCAGTACTTCAAAATTGGTCAGTATTAAAAAAATCTTCAAATGATTTACTGCGGAATGAGTATTTACAAAGAGAAGGTAAGTTAGACTTAACAAAAGATAACCCTACGCTAACAGTTGAAAGAAAAACACAAGATATTTTATTAGATACCAAGCTTCCATGGAACCTTAGTTTGTGTAAGCTTCCTTGGAAGAAGGAACTAATCTTTACAAATTGGTAGCGTATCACTAAAACTTTAGAAGTCATGTTTAAAAGAGATAAAAAACCAGAACCTACTGCTACAGAAAATGATCAAAAAAAGAACCTTTTCTTTCAGCCAAAACTAGCATTTGGTAGGCAAGGTGATTCATATGAAGTAGAAGCAGATAAAATGGCAGATAAAGTGGTAGGAAACACTCACGAATCTAATGCTATTCAGCAGAAAGAAGAAGAAAGTGAAGTTCAGCAAAAATCGTTAGCTACTGAAATAAGCCCTTTAATACAAAAAGCTGAAGCATTAGAAGAAGAACCTGTTCAAAAGCAGGAGGAGGAAGCGGTACAAAGTAAAGAAGAGGAAGAGCCCATTCAAAAGCAGGAGGAAGCAGCAGCGGTACAAAGTAAAGAAGAGGAAGAGCCCGTGCAAAAGCAGGAGGAAGCAGCAGCGGTACAAAGTAAAGAAGAGGAAGAGTCTATTCAAAAACAGGAGGAGGAAGAGACCGTGCAATCAAAGACCGAAAACAAGGGGGCAACACCCAATAAATCTTCTTTTGAAAACAAATTAAGAGGAGCTAACGGAGGGCAAAAAATGGATGCAGGAACATTGACAGAAATGGAGTCTGGTTTCGGAGCTGATTTTAGTCATGTAAACATCCACAACGATTCAGAAGCGGCTCAAATGAGTCAAGAAATAGGTGCACAAGCCTTTACCCATGGAAACGATATTTATTTTAACGAAGGGAAGTACAATCCAAATTCTAAAGGCGGAAAACATTTGTTAGCACATGAATTGACGCATACCATTCAGCAAAAAGGAATGGTGCAAAAGAAAATTCAAAGAAAGAAACAACCTAAATCAAGTAGGTTTAAGCACGATGAAAATATCAGTAAAGCATTAAATAATTCCAAGTATATTAAGTTAGGAAGTACAGGCATACAAGTAATCACTTTACAAAAAGCTTTACTAGATGCAGGTTATACCCTAACAAGTGGCGTTTCTGGAACTTTTGATAAAGGAACGGATTTAGCGGTAAGAAAATACCAGAAAGACAATAAGTTGCAAGTTGATGGGATTGTTGGTCCCGAGACAATGGGGCATTTGGATAATAATTTTGCGGCTACAACAATCACAAACCGCTATACGAATTGGTATAAAAAGCAACGTAAGCTATACAAAAGTGAAGCGAGTTTTCCTTTTCATGTGAAAATCATGAACTTCTTTTATAAATCACGTAATTTTCACGTAATTCAAATGTTAAAAGACAAAGGATATACAATTAAAATATTTACGTCAGCATATGATTTTTGGAAAGATATAAAAACAGGAAAAATAACAAAAAGTAACTTAAGTAAGAGGTTAAGAGGAAATACAGAGAAGCATACAAATACAATAAGGTTGAATGCAAACTTATCAATAGAAGATGCTGCAATGACATTATATCACGAGTTACATCACGCCTATAGTAAAGAAACGGATTATTTAAAACAGGAAATAGAAGTTAGAATTTTAACAGAACAATTTGCGATAGATAATAACTTACCAGAAACAGGTAAAAATTACAGAACAAAAAGCAATGAAGTAAATAAAAAGTATATAGAAAATCAAATAATGTCTTCCTCACATTATAACCCAAAGGGAAGAGTAAGAGTAAAAAGAACTTATGGAGGAGAAAAAATTGTAGGACCTTGGATTGTACCAAAATAAACATATTTAAATATGTACTAGTACTCTTTACATTAACTATTAACTGTACACATAAAAAGCAAGAGATGATTAGAATTAATGCACAAATAGAAAAATTCACTCAAAATGCACAAAGAGATTATTATGAGGGAGGGAGCGCCCAGAATTTTCATGCTGTAAGATTAAACATTAGTAAGCCTAAAAAATTTTTGGGATATAAGTTTACAGTTTTGATAGAATCAGGTAAAGAGTTTGATGAAAAATGGAGAAAAGAGAATAGCTTGCTATCTTTTGAAATAGAGCCCCTATTGTTAGAAGATCATAATTTTTTATTCTTTGAAGCAGCTTTAGAAAATATAAAATGGGAAAAATAATAGAATAGTTAATTAAAACAAGGATGTTTTCACCACAAAACCAACATACCACAAAACCAACTTCTTCAAAATATACTGGAGGGAAAAACTTTATTCAACCTAAATTAAATGTTGGAAAACCAGGAGATACATATGAGGTAGAAGCCGATAGAGTCGCCGATCAAATTGTAGCAAAAGGAAAAGAAACTCCTAATTCTTTCTTAACACCAACGATTCAAAAGAAAAATGAAGAGGAACTTCAAAAGCAAGAATCAAACGAACAAGAGGTTCAGCAAAAACCATTGGTGGACACTATAAGTCCAGTAGTACAATTAAAATCAGAAAATAACCTTCAAAAGCAAGAAGAAGAACTACAACAAAAAGAAGAAGAGGATGTGCAAATGATGGAAGAAGAGGAAGTAGTTCAGCATAAAGAAGAAGAGGAGCTACAAAAATCTCCCGAAGAAGAGATCCAACCTAAACAAGATACATCTGAAACTTCATTTGTTGGAGAAGTAATCCAACAACAAACCGAAGAAGACATTCAAGAGAAAGAAGAGGAAGAAATTCAAGAAAAAGAAGAAGACATTCAAGAAAAAGAGGAAGAAGAAGTACAACAACTACAAATGTCGGGAGGAGATGATACTTCTTCACTAGAAAGTAACTTAAGTAACTCAAAAGGAGGAGGAAATTCGTTACCTAGTAGCACTAAAAATGAAATGGAGTCAGGTTTTGGAGCCGATTTTAGTGGGGTGCGTGTTCACAACGATAGCAATGCGGTTCAAATGAACAGAGAATTGGGCTCTCAAGCATTTACCAATGGAAATGACATTTATTTTAATGAAGGGAAATACAACCCAACATCAGAATCAGGAAAACACCTATTGGCACATGAGTTAACACATACCGTACAACAAGGAGCATCATCAGCCGCTAACAATGTTCAAAAATCAGGAGGAGAAACGGGTACAGAAACCTTAGTAGCACCCACTCAAGCACTAGATATAACAAATGGATTACAATTATCTGACGACTGGTTAGCCTATATTGAACAAGAATCGAGAACGCGCAATTTTGAGGTAGCTGTCAAGATTGGAGAACGTTTTACGGGAACCATTAGAATAAGAAAGTTAGGAAGACCCGCAGAAGGAGAATCGCAAAAATTTGAATTATCAGACGGCAATGATTATCTGGATGTTCGTGGAATGTCATTTTTAAATCCCTTGAGAGATGCAGGCGTATTTCCTGTATTGGTATTGCGCAATTTTGGAGAAGAACAAAATACGACAGGTTTTTTAAGTGTTAGAGTAGGAGAAGAAGTGGTACCGGATGTATTGGGTATTATCCAGAAAATTAACCAGAATCTAGAGGCAATGAGCTTCTTAGGTTTGAGTCCGATTGAAGTTGCCGAAGGTTTAGAAAACCGATTCGAAAATGGTGGACTCAATTTTAGAGCCAATAATTTATCAGCTAATATAGATGGCTATATAGAAGCAACAGGAAGTTTAGGAATCACAGATTCTAATTTAAGCTTTGAACTTAATTCTACCGTAGAAATTGCTGGGTTAGCCTCTGGAGAATTCAATGTAGCCAGAGGAGCTGATGGAAAGTTAAGCGGACAAGCAAGCATTGCTGCTGATATAGCCAATGTAAGTGCTTCTTTAACTGTAGAATATGATGATGGTGCTGTAACTATTCAAGGTACGGGTAGGATGAATTCCGATAAATTCTCTGGAGAAATTACCCTGTTAGTAACCGATGCAACACGTTCTCGACAAATGATGCACGCTGCATTAGGCGTTGAAAGTATGGATCAAGAAGCCGAAGCTCCTGCAAATCAAGAACAGGTAACTACACCTAAAACGAAAAATAATCAAGTACTAGCTGGTTGGGGTGAAGTACAAGCAACTATAACACCTTGGTTAGAAGGAACGGCAAAAGTAGGAATAGACAACGAAGGCCATGTTACCATTGTCGGTGAAATTATTGTTCCAAACGAGATTGAGTTAATGGAGCAGCGTGGAAAGAAGGTCGATATTTTTGAAGTTGAAATACGAGCAGGATATGGAATTCCATTAGTAGGCCAAGTGTTTTTATTTGCGAGCATAGGAATGTTTGCCAATGCAGGTTTTGGTCCTTTAGTATTAAAAGATGTAGGTTTTACAGGAACCTATTCTACCGATCCATCCGTATTGCAAGAGTTTAATATTACAGGAACGTTGGGTATTAATGCTTTTGCTGTACTTGGATTAGAAGCCGAAGCAGGTGTGGGAGTTACCTTAATAGGACATGATGTAAAAGCAGGAGTAAATGTTACGGCTGCGGCTGGACTACGAGCGTACGCAGAGGCTACACCAACTTTTGAATATAAAGAGGAAGCTTCTCCAGAAGGAGGAAAAGTAGGAGAATCACGATTAAAAGGACATTTTGAAGCTGCAGCTCAACTATTCTTACAATTATCAGGAGCTTTATTTTATGAACTAGATAGTCCATGGTGGTCACCTGCACCTGATGGGAGAGAAGAGTTTCCATTAGGAGAGGTACAATACCCTATTGGAGATAGTTTAGGAATTGGAGCCGATGTAGATTGGTTAGTAGGAGGAGAAGAACCGCCAGAATTAACCATGTCTCCTGTAGAGTTTGACCCTGATAAGTTTACTGCCGATGTTATGGCAGATCCGCCTCCACGGAGCATGGGAGATAGCGAATCGAGTCCTGAAGGAGAATGGCAAGGAGAAAACACAAATAGCAATCAAACAGTAAATCCTGAAATAACAGGTGAAGGAGAAGGGTTGCCACCTGGTAGAAGAGAAGAAGATTTAAGTGCTCTTTCTGAAGAACAAAAATACATGCGTGCTTTAGACGAATTGTCTCAAATGGAAAATGCGAATCCAAAACCTACGATTGGAGTTGTGGAAGATAAAATAACAGCTGTTAAACGCAGGTATGGAATTCGTAGAATTCAAACTAGAAATGAAGAAACAGAAAGTGTTGCTGTTTATGTAGAACATGGAGAAGAAAACAATGGAAGGCATTTGTTACAAATACCGTTAATGAGTGAGGCCGAAAAAAGAGAACTAATTAATGAAGGATTGCGAGCACTCCATAGAAAAGAAGGAGAAAAAGCAGAAGAAGGAAAGATAAGCAGGGCAGAGGCCGAGGAAGTAGCGACAGAAATAAATGCTGAATTTGAGGTTTTTACTTCCGTTAGCGTTACAGATGGAGAGGATAGTTGGGATTATATTTATACGGCTAGTCCTCCTAAAAAAGAGGAATCAAATTTGACTAAAGAAGAGGTGGAGGAGACAAATGGTGAATCTGAAGAAGGAGTTGAAGAGTTAGAAAAAAAGCCTAAAATTTTAGACCAAGTTGGAAGTAAAGTTACGGATGACAATGACGAAATATTACCTGAGTTTAAACAAAAACTCGGAGATCATGCCGATAATAAATTAAAATTTAAAGATAGAGATAGAGAAAATCAAGCTTATCAATTTATGTCAAATACGGGTAAAATTAATAAGGTAAGCTTTAGAGGTAAAACCAACCCTTTACCCACCTTATTTATTGATGGGAGTGATGTTGAAGAAAATTATGCAGACCAAGGAATTTTAAAAGAAGGAGCAAGTAAAAATTATAAAAAGCCCCATGGATTTTACAAACCCGATAAGATAAAAATGACATATGATAAAGCATCAAAAAAATATTTAGCAGAGTATTCAACCAAGCCGTACTCTGGAGAAGATAGAGGAGACGACAATCCGAAATTTAAAATTGAAATTTCTTATGGAGAAGTTGCCGAAAAAAGCAATGATGTGGTAGAAAACAGAAGTGTTTTTGGAGATAATTTAGTATTCAAACCAGAAGGAAATCCTAGAGGAACTACAGATAGTGCTAGCAATGGTTTTGACAATGCTCATTTAATAGGAGATCGATTTGGAGGGTCTGGTAAAAATTCTGCACTAAACATTTACCCTTCTTCTCCTGATTATAATAGGAAGGCAATGTTAGGAGTTGAAAATAAGATGGCATCAATTTTTTCTAACCCAAGTATTTCTTCTTTCGACTTGAATGTTTCTGCAAACATAAAACATGAAAAAGGAAACAACTTAAATCAGTTGTTAGAACAAGAGTTTACTGAAGATAATCCCAATTTTGACCCTCAAAGATTCAAGGGCTTAGAAGAAGAAGAAGTAAAAACAAAATTAGTTAGAGTATTACAAAAAGAGATTAATGCAGATCTTAAAGAATTACCAGGGCAGTTTTTAAATGTTTTTTATAACAGTAGTGGTTATGAATTTACCGAAGAGCAAATGGTTACAGATCCAAATGATGAAGCTTATAAAGAAGATTTTAATCAGCATACTTTTGATGATAAAACAGCCAGATTGGGAATTGATAGTGGTTATGGGAATATCATAAAAGACCATCCAGCAATGCAAGACGAGACTCAAACAGAAAGTGCCTCTTAAAAAGAAACGTAGTATGGTAGTAATTGACAAAAAAATAAACTCATTAATTAATTTAGAGTTGATAAAGTATCTTGAAAATAGAGTAAGAGCAAGATTATTATATGAGTTGAGAGAAGAAGTAGTAGAGGTAATTGAACCAGAAATAGAGAAAGATGGAACTTTTTTATCTGACTTTATTATTAGAAATAAATTATCTAATTACGAGGTTATTTTACTGTTGTTAACACTAATACCTCATTTAGTGCCTAATTTTTATACCAAAATAATCGAAGAGTACATTCCGCAAGGAGGAGAGTTTCCTGAATTTGGCGGAGTAAAAGGAAAGTCTTATCGAGGTATTTTACCAACAGTAGAGACAGCACTGTATATATTGTCGGGGAATTATATAGTCAATAGGTTATTGAACAGAGCTTATATTCTTTATGAAAACAGATTGATAAAAAACAAAATAATCGTTGTTGAAAAAGTATCAGAAGGAGAACCTTTAACGTCTGCAAAATTAATTTTATCAGAAGAATATACACACTTGTTTTTAACAGGAGAAGAACTAAAACCACAATTAAGTCAAGACTTTCCAGCAAGTTTAATTACTACCAATTTAGCATGGGAAGATTTGGTATTGCAAGAAAAAACACTCAATGATGTCAAAGAAATAGAAAATTGGCTAGCGTACAAAGAAATACTAATGAACGACTGGGGTATGGCTTCAAAAATAAAACCAGGTTATCGTGTGTTGTTTTGTGGCCTCCCTGGAACGGGAAAAACGTTGACAGCAGGTTTACTAGGAAAACATACAGGGAAAGATGTTTATCGAGTAGATTTATCAATGGTAGTTTCGAAATATATAGGAGAAACAGAAAAAAACTTATCCAAACTATTTGATAAATCCATTAACAAAGATTGGATTTTATTTTTTGATGAAGCTGATGCTATCTTCGGAAAACGAACAGGTGTTCGTGATGCGCACGATAAATACGCGAACCAAGAAGTATCGTATTTATTACAAAGAATAGAAGCCCATCCGGGACTTATAATTTTAGCTTCCAATTTTAAAAATAATATTGATACGGCTTTTACACGACGCTTTAATAATATCATAGAATTCGAAACGCCAAACTATGATGAAAGATTGCTATTGTGGAAAAACAATTTACCTAAAAATGTTGAACTTGAAGAGTCAATTACGATAGAAGAATTAGCAAAAAAATTCAACCTCACAGGAGCAAACATCGTAAATGTAGTTCAATATGCGTGCTTAAAGACCATTGGAAGTAACGAAAATAAAATTTTAAGGCAGTATATTTTAGAAGGAGTTAAAAGAGAATATACAAAAGAAGGAAAAACAATTAATATTAAACTTTAAAAAGCGGAGTAATGAAATTAATTAATCAAATAAATGGTATCCCTTTACAGTATGCTAGATTAACCAATCATCCTTATGGAACTAGAGGAGAACAACGTAATTTTTCAATTGATGAAGATTTCTTAAGTATTCTAGAAAATGCACTTCAAGAAGTTTTCGAACATTGTCCTTTAGGAAGGCCAGAAGTAATTACCACTGCAGGAATTTTTGTTGAAAAGCCAGGGCAACACGGACACGGAAAAGCATTTGATTTAGATGCAATTTTTTGGAGCAATGAAAATCTAATTACAACTAATTTTATTCATCAAAAAGAGTTATATCTTGGAATAGAATCCTTTTTAAGAAAACACTTTGGTATTGTGTTAAATTATTATTACCCTAATCACAAAGATCATTGGCATGTCGATACCAGTGTACCTGTCGACTATAATGAGACCTCAAAATCAGAAACCCTGTATTTGCAGTTGGTTTTAAAGCATATTTATAAAGAAGAAATTTTAGTAGATGGAGTATGGGGACGCCAAACTTCTGGAGTAGTAAAAAAAGTTTTCGATAAACTAGGAATAGCCACACCCATTACAACAAAGACCAACTATTTAAATTTTCTAGAGGTAACGGGTAAAATAGCATTTAAGTTATATGAAGAACATACTTCTCCTAAACATTTGTTAAGTAACTTAGCAGAAGTAATTGAAGGGTTGCCGCAACAAAATAAAATAGCAGTAAGAGCGGCATTCAATAGCTTTTTAGATCATGGAGAAACAGCAACTTGGTTGAGTAATTTTGAAGAAATTCACAATTTGAATGCTATTATAGAAGAAATTATAACCTAAATTTTTATTTTGAAAACTGATGTTTAAACCACACTTTTTTCCAAACTCTCTTTAGAATTAAAAATGTAGTGTTTTCAGTATAGAAATCAATATCACTTGATTCAATATTTTGCAGATCTCTTTCAGAAACATCAATGCGATATAAAAGGTTAGTATAAGAATTAAAATCATGTAAAATTAACTCTTTTACTGACTTTTGGAGTTTTTCTTTTAACTCAGAAGGAGTATTATTTACAGAAAAATCTAAATCAATTCCAGTCAAACTTAAATCTTTGTTAAGTTGAATTATAAGTTGTTTATATAACTTTTGAGTAGCTATATTTGTTAATAAATCAATACTGTTTTGATAATTAGAGAGCATTTTTAATTCAATTTATAATTGATAAATTGTTCATCTAATGCTTTTAAAAACTCACTGGACACTTTAATTTTTGTTGTTCTACTAGGTAAACTCAGTTCTATTTTTTCTTCAGCATCCCAAATGGTAAAATATAAACTTTGTGAACCTTTGTTGGTCGCAAATAGGTGTTGTAGCTCTTTAATTGTATTTTCTTTTACTTCTTGTAGGGCGATTTTTATAGTGAGTTTTTTACACATTTTATCCATTATATCATGTAACAATAAAAACTCATTAAACCCAACTCTAGGTTCACCTTTAACACCTTCTTTAGTAGTCCATCCAGGTTTGATAGTAGTTTTGATAAATAAGAAAGAATTTGGAACCAAAAAGTGTTTAAACTTTAAGTAATCTTCACCAAAAATTCGGAATTCAAAACTATCGTTGTAGTCTTCCATAGTAAAAGCAGCCCATCCTTTTCCTGCTTTTGATACACGATGTTGTACATCGGTTACAATTCCGGCAAAAGAAAGTCCTAAACCTTCGTATTGAGCAATGTTTTTAAAATGCGCTAGGGTAGCGTTGCAGAACTTTAGTTCGTTTTTAAAATCATCAAGAGGATGTGCAGAAATATACATTCCTACGACTTCTTTTTCGCGGGCTAACAACTCCATAGTTCCCCAAGTTTCACACTCAGGAATCAAGGGTTCAGGTAAATCAACTTCTGAAGCTTCTCCAAACAAAGAAACCTGAGACGAATTCTGATTTTCTTGAAACTTATTTCCAAAGCGAATAGCCTTTTCTAAAAAAGTTTGCCCTTTTTCATCTTTTACATAATATTGAGCTCTATGGGCACCAGTAAAAGAATCAAAACCACCCGCTAATACTAATCCTTCAAAAGCCTTTTTGTTTGCAACACGTAAATCAACACGTTTGGCTACATCAAAAATAGAAGAGTAATGTCCGTTTTCTTTGCGTTCATCAATAATTGCTTTAACAGCAGAGCCTCCTACTCCTTTAATAGCTGCCATACCAAAACGAACAGCACCGTCTTTGTTTACTGAGAACTTTGCATACGATTCATTTACATCAGGACCCAATACTTCTAACCCCATGCGTTTACATTCCTCCATAAAAAACGAAACAGTTTTAATATCGTTCATGTTATTAGAAAGTACTGCTGCCATATATTCAGCAGGATAGTGGGCTTTTAAGTAAGCAGTTTGATAGGCAATCCAAGCATAACAAGTAGAGTGCGATTTGTTAAAGGCATAAGATGCAAAAGCTTCCCAGTCTTTCCAAATTTTTTCCAAGGCTTTTTCATCATGACCATTGGATTTTGCTTGATTTACAAACTTAGGTTTCATTTTAGCAAGCACTGCTGCTTGCTTTTTACCCATTGCTTTACGAAGTACATCGGCTTCACCTTTGGTAAAATCAGCTAACTTTTGCGAAAGTAACATTACTTGCTCCTGATATACAGTAATACCATAGGTTTCGGCTAAGTATTCTTCCATGGCAGGAAGGTCATACTGAATTTCTTCATCACCATGCTTTCTTCTAATAAAAGAAGGAATATATTCTAAAGGACCTGGGCGATACAGTGCGTTCATTGCAATTAAGTCGGCAAACACCGTAGGTTTTAATTCGCGCATGTATTTTTGCATCCCAGGAGATTCGTATTGGAATATTCCCACAGTTTCTCCGCGTTGGAAAAGAGCATAAGTTTCCTCATCATCAATAGGGAAGTTCTCTGGGTCGAGTTCTACCCCATGACGTGCTTTTACAATTTTTACCGTATCCTTAATTAGGGTTAGAGTTTTCAACCCCAAGAAATCCATTTTTAATAATCCAGCACTTTCTACTACCGAGTTGTCAAACTGAGTAACGTACATGTCAGAATCTTTCGCAACCGACACAGGTACGAATTTGGTAATATCATCAGGAGTAATAATCACCCCGCACGCATGAATTCCAGTGTTCCGAACCGAGCCTTCTAAAATTCGAGCTTTGTTAATGGTTTCGGCTTCTAGTCCATTACCATCAGCAATAGCTTTTAGCTCATTTACCATTTCAATTTCTTCAGAACGAAGCTTTTCTTTCAATCCTTTCTCGTCTAAAGAAAAGATCTTTTTCAACTTCATTCCTGGAATTAATTTGGCAATTCTATCTGCTTCAAATAGCGGTAAATCAAGTACACGAGCAGTATCACGTACAGATGACTTAGCAGCCATAGTACCGTAGGTAATAATTTGTGCTACTTGATTAGCACCATATTTTTCAATTACATAATCCATTACACGACTTCGACCTTCATCATCAAAATCAATATCAATATCGGGCATCGATACACGTTCAGGATTTAAGAAACGCTCAAAAAGTAAATCGTACTGAATAGGATCTATATTGGTAATCCATAAACAATAAGCAACAACAGAACCAGCAGCCGAACCCCGTCCTGGACCTACCGATACATCCATGTTTCGGGCTTCTCGAATAAAATCTTCTACAATCAAAAAATACCCTGGATATCCTGTTTTAGCAATTACATCAAGCTCAAAATCTAAACGTTCTCGGATTTTATCGGTAATTTCTCCATAACGCTTTTTGGCTCCTTCATAGGTTAAATGACGTAAGAAGTTATTTTCACCTCTTTTTCCTCCATCTTCAAGGTCTTTTTCATCTCTAAACTCTTCAGGAATGTCGAAAGCAGGTAATAATACATCACGTGCTAGGCCAAAAGGTTCTACCTTATCTACAATTTCTTGAATGTTAATGATTGCTTCAGGTAAATCAGCAAAGAGTTTTTTCATCTCTTCAGTAGATTTAAAATAGTATTCATCGTTAGGTAATCCATAACGATACCCTCTTCCTCTACCTTTAGGAGTTGCTTGTTTTTCACCGTCTTTTACACATAATAAAATATCATGGGCATTGGCATCTTCTTTGTCCAGGTAAAAAGTATTGTTTGTAGCAACAATTTTTACATCATGTTTTTTAGAAAATGAAAGGAGAGTTTCATTAACAATTCTTTCATCTTCCTGTCCATGGCGCATCAATTCGATGTATAAATCTTCTCCAAATTGTTCTTTCCACCAAAGCAAAGCTTCTTCTGCTTGAGCTTCACCTACATTTAATATTTTGCTAGGAACTTCACCATATAAATTCCCTGTCAATACAATTACGTCTTCTTTGTATTGTTCGATAATTTTTTTATCAATTCTTGGAACGTAGTAAAAACCGTCAACAAATGCAATAGAAGACATCTTTGCTAGGTTGTGGTATCCCTTTTTGTTTTTAGCAAGCAAAACAACTTGGTATCCGTTGTCTTTTTGGCTTTTATTCGTATGGTCTTCACAAATATTAAATTCACAACCTACAATAGGTTTTAAAATGCGTTGTGTTGGTTCTTCCCCTTTTTCTAAAGCTTCTTTGTTTGCTTCTTCAGCGGCTTTGTTATGACCTAATACAGCTTGTACAAAATGAAAAGCAGCCATCATGTTACCAGTATCGGTCATGGCAACGGCAGACATATTGTCTTTAGCAGCAGCATTTACAATATTACCAATTTGAATGGTAGATTGTAAAACAGAATATTGTGTATGGTTGTGTAAGTGAGCAAATTGAACCCCTTCAAGCTCTGCTAATCCTTCAGCAGTAGAAATTGTATTGGCCTCTTCTGTTTCTGAAGATTTTCTTTTGCGAATTTTCTCACTTTCCTTTTTTAGGTTTAAGTGTTTGAGTCCAATTACTTGTATCGGATTTGGATTAGCTTCTGTATAACGTTGAAAATAATCAGAAGAAACCCCTAATTGTTCTTCTGTATATTGACGTAGACGAATTAATTCTAAAAAACACCTTGTAGTCGCTTCTACATCGGCAGTTGCATTGTGAGCTTCTCCAAAACCAGTTCCGAATAAATGATTGTGTAATTCGGTAAGAGTTGGAAGTTTAAATTTTCCTCCACGACCACCAGGAATTTGACATAATTGTGCTGTATGTTCGGTACAAGTATCTAAAACAGGTAATTCTGTTAAATTATTTTCAACACCTAAACGATGAAATTCACAGCCCATAATGTTGACATCAAAGCCAACATTTTGACCTACAATGAACGTGGTTTTTTGTAATGCATTTTGGAATAGTTCTAAGCCTTCACGTAACTGAATTCCTTGTTCGATAGCTAAATCGGTTGAAATTCCGTGAATTCGCTCTGCATCATACGGAATATTAAATCCGTCAGGTTGAATTAAAAAATCGTTGTGTTCAATTAAGTTTCCTAATTCATCGTGTAATTGCCATGCGATTTGTATGGCTCTTGGCCAGTTATCGGTATCGGTTATTGGAGCGTTCCAACTTTTAGGTAATCCAGTAGTTTCGGTATCGAAAATTAAATACATGGGCAAAAAATTACGTTGAAGTGTCTTGGGTAAAACAAAGTGTAAAAATACGAAGAATTTGCATTGCTATTAAGAGAAGTTATTAACGAGTATTTTTGGTTGTGGTAAAGGCTTGAATAACTGGCTGTAATCAAAAAAGGGTGTTAAGTGTAAGTTAACTTTAAAAGAAATATGAAAAAAAAGTAGTTGATAATCAATTAATAAGATTACATTTGCACTTTAATATAATATTTTTTTACAATGAAAGAAGGAACAGTAAAGTTCTTCAATGAATCTAAAGGTTTTGGATTTATTATCGAATCAGGATCAAACACAGAACATTTTGTACACGTATCAGGTCTAATCGACGAGATTAGAGAAGGTGATACTGTTGAGTTTGAACTTAAAGAAGGAAAAAAAGGATTAAACGCAGTTAGCGTAAGAGTATTATAATATACCTTCACAATTTATTTTTTCTAAGCATCTGGATTCCAGATGCTTTTTTAGTTAAATAAAGAATGTTTTTTAAAGGTAGTTTGGAAAATATTTTCTAATTTTGCGCTCACTTATCACGAGATGGTAAGATTTGTTAATAATCAAGGTCGCGTACCTTAAAAATTAAAATTATGCCTGTAAAAATTAGATTACAAAGACACGGTAAAAAAGGAAAACCATTTTATTGGGTAGTAGCTGCTGATTCTAGAGCTAAAAGAGACGGTCGTTTCTTAGAAAAAATCGGAACTTATAACCCAAACACGAACCCTGCAACAATTGAATTAGATGTTGATGGAGCTGTAAAGTGGTTACAAAATGGTGCTCAACCAACAGATACTGCTAGAGCTATTTTGTCTTATAAAGGAGCTTTGTTAAAGAATCACTTAGCTGGTGGAGTAAAGAAAGGAGCTTTAACTGAAGAGCAAGCAGAAGCTAAATTCAATGCTTGGTTAGATGAAAAAACAACTAAAGTTGCTGGTAAAGCAGAAGGTTTAGTAAAAGCAGAGGCTGAAGCTAAAGCAAAAGCTTTAGAGGCTGAGAAAGCTGTAAATGAAGCGCGTATTGCCGCTGCAACTCCTGCTGTAGAAGATAGCGAGGATGCTGCTGCTGAATCAGGTGCTGATAGCGAAGAATAAAAAACTGTATTACGATGATGCAAAAAGAAGATTGCTTTTATCTTGGCAAAATCGTTAAAAAACATAGTTTTAAGGGGGAGGTAGTTATTAAGTTAGATACCGATGAACCCGATCTTTACGAAAATTTGGAATCAGTTTTTGTCGATTTAGGCAATAACCTGATTCCTTTTTTTATTGAGAAATCTACCCTCAGTAAAGGTACTATGTTTCGAGTAAAGTTTGAAGACGTAGATACCGAAGCAGATGCAGAGGCTATTTTACGTTCAGGTGTTTACTTGCCTTTAGAGTTGCTTCCAAAACTTTCGGGAAACAAATTTTATTATCATGAAGTAATAGGCTTTAAGGTAATAGATGCTTCTTTTGGCGAAGTGGGAGAAGTGGTGAGTATTAACGATTCTTCTGCACAACCTTTATTTGAGGTTGACAGAGGAGGGAAAGAAGTTTTTATACCTATGATTGATGACTTTATCAAAAAGGTAGACAGAGATACTAAAACTATTGAGGTCGAAACACCAGAAGGGTTAATTGATTTGTATTTGGATTAGAAAATATATTCAAAGACACAATCTTTTCCATTTTCAAAAACTTGTTGCATTCCTACAAACTCAAAGCCTAGATTCTTTAACAACTTTTGAGATTTTTCGTTCTTGGGCATAGTTAAAGCCATTACTTTCTCTTGCTTAAAGGTAGTACGAACATATTCTATAATTAGTTTTGTGGCTTCTGTTGCATATCCTTTTCCTCTTCCTTCGGGTAAAAATGCGTACCCAATATCAATAAAATCTAACGTGTCTCTTTGAAGTGCAGTTGAGGCTCCAATAGGTTTGTTGGTTTCTTTTAAAATAACCGTAAAAAAACCAAGCCCTCCTAGTTTTGAGTTTTTAAACAAGATGTCCTTTAGGTAAATACGAGTCTCTTCAATAGATTTTAAATTTTTATCTCCTATAAATTGAATCCAATCTGGATCATTAAATAGTTGAAAGTAAAAAGGGGCATCGCTCACCAGAGCCTCCTTAATAATTAAACGTTCGCTTTCTAATAACATAGCCTAAATATAAATTAAAAATGTACTTTTGCGAAGCAAAAAAAGAATAAAATGAGTTTATTACAAGAATTACAAGATAGAAGCGGAAATCAATGTGAGTTATGTGCATCAAAAAATGATTTGTCAATTTATGAAGTACCACCAATTTCAACAGGAGGAGTTGATGGGAGTTTGTTGGCTTGTGCTACTTGTGTTGAGCAGATTGAAGATGTTGATAAAACAGATGCTAATCACTGGCGTTGTTTAAACGATAGTATGTGGAGTGAGTTCAGAGCCGTGAAAGTTGTGGCTTGGAGAATGTTACATCGTGTTAAAAAAGATGGGTGGTCACAAGATTTGTTAGATATGATGTATTTAGAGGATGAGGAATTGCGTTTTGCTGAAGCTACAGGTGAACATTTAGATGAAAGTGAAAAAATAATTCATAGAGATGTGAATGGAACAGTTTTACAAGCAGGAGATAATGTGGTGTTGATTAAAGATTTAAAAGTAAAAGGTTCTAGCATGGTAGCAAAGCAAGGAACTGCTGTGCGTAGAATTTCGTTAGATCCTGAAAATGCTAAATATATTGAAGGAAAAGTAGGAGCTACTCAAATCGTAATTATTACCGATTATGTAAAGAAAATGGCTGAAAAAGAATAGGTTTATATTTAGAATATAATGTCTGCTAAATATTATAAAGAAAAACATTTACAAGCAACAAGGTATAAGATAGAGAACGTTATCAGACAGCAAGACTTTTTGTTAAGACACAAATGGAAAGTAATTGCTGCTGGTATTGTTTTTAGCTTTTGGGCCCCAACTTATGGTGTGGGGCATTCTTTTTCTAATAAAAAATCAATGCTACAAAAAACAGAATATAATTATTTAAAGTTAGTAATGCTTTGCGCAACTATTTATATGATTTTCTGCATTCTTTATCATTTTTCTAGCAGGTATCAGGATAAGAAAAGACTAAAAGAATTGAAAGAGTTAGAAAAAAGATTGGAAAAAGAAATTTCGGAGTTAAACTAACTTTTTTATTTCTCAGTATTATAATATACTTTATAAAACTTCATTTTCTTATCTTCATCGTATCCTTGTTCTAAATATTCAGCAGAGGCATCAGGAGCATCAACATCAATTTTAATTTGAATATTGGTGTCTAATTTAATTTCAGTTTTAAACTTGCTTTTTTCCTTCTTTAAAACAACATCAGATACTTCAAAATTATTACGAATTAGTACATCGTTTAATTTTTCAAAGTGCTGCTTGTAATCTTCAAAAAGATCTTTATGCTTGTCTTCTTCAAAAATTTCATCTTTGAAGCCATGATAATCTACACTTTCATGCTCTTTAAAATAATCAACAGTATTGGCTAAGAAATTACTTTGTTCTTGTTTTCCAAATTCAGGTTTTATAACCTCTTCAGAAAACTCCTTGCACATTTCTAAGTAATTCTGAGTATGCAAGTTACGATCGTCAGCATATTTAACACTTAAGAAGTTTTTAATCCAGTATTGCGCATCGTATTGGTTGTTATCTACCGATAAAACGACAGTTCCTTCTGCATCAGTAGCGTTTAAAATTAAACAACCTTTATCTAACCTCTTGGTTGAAATTCCTTTTTGAACTACTACATCAAAACTGTCATCATC
The DNA here is from genome assembly GCF_048269885.1 of Tenacibaculum sp. Lineage (NCBI taxonomy): Bacteria > Pseudomonadati > Bacteroidota > Flavobacteriia > Flavobacteriales > Flavobacteriaceae > Tenacibaculum > Tenacibaculum sp. The sequence continues at coordinate 68,971 of NZ_JBLWTZ010000004.1, forward strand.
TAAATAGGTTTGAAAGAAGTCTACCTTACTTTCAATTTTAAAAACCCCAACAGCTTCAGTTAAAACATCTTTATACTCGATACCTTCAAAATAAGCTACAATTACATCGCCTGTTTTTATATTGGCTGAGTTCGATTGTTCGTATAAATGATTAACAATGTTTTTAGAGTGTTCAATAAAAACGTTGTTACTATCATCTTCAAAAATATCTGAAGTGTACTTATTAATTTCGTTTAAACGAACATCTGCATGATGACTAAAACGATAGCTTTGTGTAACTGAACCGAAAGGTTTTAGTAAAAAAGGAAGTAATAATTCGTAACTTTCTTCATCAAAGCGGACTAAACTTTCAGAAAAGGCATTTTGTCCACTATTATACTTGTTAGCTACTTTGTGGATAATACACTTATTAATTTCGGTACGAGTTCTTTTAATCATCTTCTAAAAAATTGGAAGACAAAAATAGAAAAATTAAAGTTTCAATTTTAATTGTTCAGGTAACAATTTAAATGATTTTCGATGATAAAGGGTTGCTCCAAATTGACGAATAGCTTCGCGGTGTTCTTTTGTAGGATAGCCTTTGTTTTTATGCCAGTTATACTGAGGGAATTCCTGATGAATTTTTTCCATATACTCATCACGATAGGTTTTGGCAAGTACAGAAGCTGCTGCTATACTCATAAATTTAGCGTCCCCTTTTACAATGGTTTGATGTGGAGTTTCTTGATAGGGTTTGAATTTGTTCCCGTCAACAATAATAAATTCTGGTTGAATAGTTAATTGTTTTATCGAACGATGCATTCCAGTAATAGATGCTTGTAAAACGTTGAGTTCATCAACTTCTTCTTGATGGATAAATGAAACTCCATAAGCAAGTGCGTGTTCTTCAATATAAGGACGAAGATGTTGTCGTTTTTTTTCTGAAAGCTGTTTAGAATCATTTAATAATTCATGGCGAAAATTACTAGGTAAAATAACTGCTGCAGCTACTACAGGACCAGATAAACAACCTCTACCAGCTTCATCTGTTCCTGCTTCAAATTCATAGCCACTATAATTTAATTGCAACATGCTACAAATTAACAGATTTCAAAGAAATTAATCGTGATTTTTGTCGTTAAATTATTTTACTTTTGCTGTTATGAAGAAAAATCTTTTAGTACTTTTTTGTTTGATAAGTGTCCAAGTACTTTTTTCTCAAATTAGAAATGTTGATGGGAGTTTTGGTAAAATTCCTAGAAGAGGGATAGACTCACTACCAGATAATGAAATAAATGTAAAGCTTAGTGGGAAAACTAAGTATACCGATTATAAAATTATATCGCATAAAAACGATACTACAATTGTAGATACGACATTGACTATTCTGAAAGAGTATGCATTCAACTTTTTAAGAAAAGATAATTTCGAATTGCTAGCTTTTCATAATCAAGGACAAACTTTTAACAATTTAGGATATGATTTTACGGCCATTTCTCAATTTCCTGATATAGGTTTTAGAGCTAAAATGTTCAATTATTTTAATATTGAAGATGTAAATTATTATCACGTACCTACCCCAACAACAGAAATCATGTATCGAACAGGGTTAGAACAAGGTCAGGTATTAGATGCACTTTTTACAACAAACTTTTCCAAACGATTTAATCTTGCCATAGCTTATAAAGGACTTCGTTCGTTGGGAACATATAGGCGCTCTTTAGCTAGTACAGGTAATTTTAGAGTAAGTTTTAGTTACGAGACTCCTAAAGGACAATATGCAATTAGAGGGCATGCTGTAAATCAAGATTTTTTCAATCAAGAAAATGGAGGGTTAACAGAAACTTCTTTAGAGGGGTTCATAACAGACGATCCTAATTTTAGTGGGAATAGAGGTAGGATGGATGTGAACTTGAATAATGCTGAGAGTACTTTAGATGCTAAGAGGTTGTATTTTGAACATACTTTTAAACTACTTTCCTCAAAAGACAGTGTGAATCAAAAAGACTTTACGAATTTAAAATTAGGACATTCATTTACCAGAGATTCTAAGTTTTATCGATTTAACGAAGGTACAGTATCAGGTATGTTTGGAAGTGCAAATATTTCAAGCAGCATAAATAACAAGACTATTTATTTGTTATACAATAATCAGTTCTTTTTAGATTTTAATTCAAAATATGTATTAGGTAAATTTCGTGTAAAAGCAGAATTATCAAATTATACATATGGATATGAAAACTTACAGAATAATACGGTTGGAATTACAAAGAATAAGCTGAAAGGGGATGCAATTTCTTTTGGAGCTGATTGGAATGGAAGAATTGGAAACTTCCATGTAAATGCTTCTGGAAGTCTTACACCTGGAAGCGGACGTTTATCTGGAAATAGCCTTTCTGGAGAAGCTTTTTATAAGAAAGATAGCGTACTTACTGTAAAGGGTAGGGTAGGAATAAGTAACAAATCGCCCAACTTTAATTTTTTATTGCATCAAAGTAGTTACGATGATTATAATTGGGAGAATAATTTTTCTCAAATAGGAACACGTACATTGGGAGGAGTTATTGAGTCTAAATGGGGAAATGTCTCGCTAGATATTACGAATATTAGTAATTATACATATTTTAATAAAGAGAGCAAACCGGAACAATTTTCTGGAGATGTTAATTATTTAAAAGCAAAAGCCTCTAAAGAGTTTACTTTCGGAAAGTTTGCTTTAAACAATACTTTAATGTATCAAAAAGTAGCAAGTGGTAACAGTGTTTTTAGGGTTCCAGAATTGGTTACTCGTAACACACTTTATTATACTGATGAATGGTTTAAAGGAAAACCTTTGTTAGTGCAAATAGGAGCTACATTTAAGTATTTTTCAGAATATAAAGCGAATGCGTATAATCCGTTGTTAGCAGAATTTACTTTACAAAACGATACGGAAATTGGATATCCAACGGTTGATTTATTTTTTAATGCAAGGGTTCGTAGAACTCGAATTTATTTTAAAGCAGACAACATAAGTTCTTTTGTGTTAAAAAAGAATTATTTTTCGGCACCAAATTATCCGTATAGAGATTTCGTAATTCGTTTTGGGGTGGTGTGGAACTGGTTTATATAAAATGAAAGAAAAGTTACGACAAAATTGGAAGTTGTTTTTAATAGCAAGTTTAACTTTAGGGTTAGCACCTTTTAAACCCCCTCATATTGTAGGCAAGTTACAATGGATAGTAGGAGGAAACGCTTTTTCAGGAGAGCAGGCTATGCAATTTATGGATTGGTTTGATGTGTTTTTGCATGGAACTCCTTGGGCACTTTTAATAGTGTCAACTTTATTACATGTTTTCAGGAAAATATAGCTCCATTTCAGATAAAAAACGTCCTTTAATACTACTTTCTCGTTTACCAATTATTTCAAAACCATGTTTTAAATAAAAAGCATCCGAATTGGGGTCTGATAAAACATTTAAAACAGCGCAAGAACTACTTATACAAGATTTTTTTGCATGTTCCAGTAGTTTAGAACCAATCCCTTGGTTGATAAACTTGGGAGTGACAAATAAAAAATCTAAAAAACCTGTTCTAATATTAGCTCGGTATAAAACGTAAAAACCAGCTGTAATATCGTTAACTTGAAATTTATAAATAGTACAATCGGCAAATATTTTAGGGGTGACCGTTAGGTCGTCTTTCCAAAGTTCCATTTGCTCTTTAGAGTATCTCCAGTGTGCTTTTGAACTTATGGCAATTTCAGTTAATAAGTTAGCGTCTTGTATGTTGGCTTTAATTATCATAAAAAAGAACCTCACGAAAGGTGAGGTTTATAAATGTTATTCTTTAGAAGCTAGTTGTTTTATTTTAATTTTAAATGCGGCAAATAGTAATGTTGTAAAAGGACTTAGCCAATTAAACATGGCATACAAAGCATAATCTATAACAGGTACACCTAAAACGCCAGAGTGATAGGCTCCACAGGTATTCCAAGGAATTAAAACAGAGGTAACAGTACCAGAATCTTCTAAGGTTCTACTTAAGTTTTCAGGAGCTAAGCCTTTGTCTTTATAAGCTTGTGCGTACATTTTTCCAGGGACAACAATTGCTAAATATTGATCAGAAGCGGTAAAGTTTAAACCAATGCAAGTGGCAACAGTACTGGCAAATAATCCAAATACTGAATCAAATAAACTTAACATAAAACTGCTAATTTTAGCTAAGGCTCCGATAGCGTCCATAACCCCACCAAAAACCATTGCTAATAAAATTAACCAAACTGTTCCAAGCATTTTTTTCATTCCACCAGCGGTGAATAAATCTTTTAATACTTCGTTATCCGTAGCTACTGAAGTCTCAACAGTTATGGCTTGCATTATTCCTTTGTAGGCAGACTCGAAATTTAATTTTTCAACTCCTGAAACTTGCGCAACAACATGAGGTTGAAAAATCAAAGCGAAAGCACCACCTAGTATGGTTCCAGCTAAAAGGGCTATCAAAGGAGGTGTTTTTTTAATAATTAAAACGACAACTAATACTGGCACAAGAAACAACCATGGAGTTATAGTAAAAGCCTTGTTAATATCGCCAAGCATTTGTTGAGTATTAGCATCACCAGTGGTTGTTTGGGTAAACCCTAAAATGATAAAAAAGATAATGGTTATTATAAATGTAGGAACAGTAGTGTAAGCCATGTATCTTATGTGTGTAAACAAATCTGTTCCAGCCATGGCAGGAGCTAAGTTTGTAGTGTCTGACATTGGAGACATCTTATCTCCAAAATAAGCACCAGATAAAACAGCCCCAGCAGTCATTCCTAAAGAAATACCTAAAGCTTCACCAATACCAATAAGGGCGATTCCCACAGTTGCAGAGGTTGTCCAAGAACTCCCAGTAGCAACAGATATAACAGCACAGATGATTAAACATGCTACTAAAAAGATAGTCGGATTTAAAATTTGAAGCCCGTAATAAATCATTGAAGGAATAATACCACTAACAAGCCATGTTCCTGCAAGCGCACCAACCATTAACAAAATTAAAATAGCACCTGCGGTAGATTTTATGTTTTCAGCAACCTCTTCAATCATTCGTTCATAAGAAACCTTGTTTTTAAAACCTACAATAGCAGCAACAGCTCCACCTAATAATAAAATAAACTGATTGCTTCCACTTAAAGCATCGTCTCCAAATACGTATACATTATAAGCAAGCATACCAATTAGGGCAAAAACAGGAATCAAAGCTTCCCATATGCTTAATTCTTTATTTTGAATTATTTTTTGATTCTCTATTTCAATTTCAGATAGGTTTTTGTCGTCTTGCATGTATGATATTTTTTCGGCTTGTAATGTTACGACTTTGTATAGAATTATACAAATGTAATCAGTTGAGAATCTAGTTGCTGTTTAATATATCAAGTATAATAGGTTTAAGTCCACTAAAGAAGAATTCAACCGCAATTACCATAACTATCAGTCCCATTAACCTCATCATAACGTTTATACCAGTTTGACCTAATATTTTAATGATTTTAGATGAGCTATATAAAATTAGGTATGTTACTACGATTACTAGAAAAGTAGCAACGATTAATACTAGTTTCATTTCAAGAGAATTAGCATCTTCCATCATTACTATAGCATTGGTTAAGGCACCTGGACCACAAATCATTGGTATTGCTAATGGAGTAACAGAAATATCGTTAACGTATGTTTTAACTTCTGAGCTACTTAATTTTACTTTTCCTAATCTTGCTTGAAGCATATCCATACCCATTAGAAAAAAGATTACACCACCAACAACTCTAAAGCTATTTACTGAGATTCCAAAAAAGTTAAATAGCAATTGACCAGAGAATGCAAAAATTAAGATAGTTATAAAACTAACTATAGAGGCTTTTTTTGCAGTTTGATTTCTGCTCTCTTTGTCTAAATCAGCAGTCATCGTCATAAAAATAGGCATGGTACCTAAAGGGTTGATGAGTGTAAAAAACGAAGTAAAAGACAAAACTCCAAAAGTGATTATTTCGTTCATAGTTCTAAATTATAGTATACCTATTTCTTTCATACAGGCATTCATCATTTGGTAAGTGCGTTCTATATCGTTGTCTAATCCAATAGAAAAACGAATCAATCCGTCTGTTAATCCCATTTCTTTTTGTTCATCTAAAGGAATTTCTGATGAAGTAGAGGTGCCTGGTGCAGAGAACAAGGTTTTGTAAAAACCTAAACTTACAGCTAAATACCCCAAGTTTCTTTCTTGCATTAACTCCATTAAAGCATTGGCTTTATCTAATGAACCAGCATCGATGGTTAGCATTCCTCCAAAACCGTATTCTTTGTTCATCATGGATTTAAAAACTTCGTGTGATGGGTGTGATTTTAACCCTGGGTATACCGTTTTTAATCCGTCAGCTTCAAATTTTTCAGCTAAGTAACTCGCGTTTTTACTGTGTTGCTTTACTCGAATGTGCAAGGTTCTCATGTTTTTTAAGATGGAAGCAGCTCGCATAGAGTCCATAGATGCACCTAACAACATGCTTGCACCATCAATTACACTTTTTTGAGAGTTGATAAAATCGGTAGTTCCACAAATAACACCTCCCATCGTATCGGAAGAACCATTGACAAATTTTGTTAAACTATGAATAACAATATCAGCACCTAATTGAGCAGGGGAAATAGATAAAGGAGAAAATGTATTGTCTACAACTAACTGTAAGTTATGTTTTTTAGCTAATACAGATAAGGCTTTGATATCGGCAACTTCTAACAATGGGTTGCTAACGGTTTCACAGTAAATCATTTTAGTTTTCTTAGTAATAGCTGCTTCTACTACAGCTAACTTTGTAATATCAACGAAAGAAGTTTCAATACCTATTCGAGGGGTAAAATTCTTTAAAAAAGCATAGGTTCCTCCATAAATAGTTCTACTGGAAACAATATGGTCTCCTGCTTCGCAAATTTGTAAGATGGTAGGAGTGATGGCTCCCATACCAGTAGCGGAAACATTGGCAGTCTCAGTACCTTCCATAGCGGCTAAAGCTTCAGATAGATATAAGTTTGAAGGAGAGGAGTGGCGAGAGTATAAATAACAGCCATCTGTATTTCCCTCAAAAGTATCAAACATGGTTTTAGCAGATAAGAATGTATAAGTAGAGGAGTCTGATATAGATGGGTTTACACCACCGAATTCTCCAAAGTATTGTAGGTCTTGTATGTTGTTTGCAGGTTTAAATTTCATCTTGATTAAGGTTAATTATTAGTAGACTACTAAAATCAACTTTAATTGTTTAAAAATCAATATAAAGTGCTTTGTGTAGAAAATTATACTAATTTTGTGTTTATATTTAGTTTTTTATTAATTCCCAAAAGGATAGTCATAATAAACACAGATTTTTTTTCAGATGAAGTTAGATCATATAGATAAGAAGTTATTAGGGTTGCTTCAAGCAGATAGTAAACAAACCACAAAACAATTGTCATTACAGTTGGGGCTTTCGGTAACAGCAGTTTATGAACGAATAAAAAAGTTAGAAAAAGAAAAAGTAATTACACAATATGTAGCGGTAGTTAATAAGAATAAAATTGAAAAATCGTTTTTAGTTTTCTGTCATGTTCAGTTAGAGCGGCATAATAAAGATCATATAGCAGTTTTTGAAAAAGAGGTTGATAAATTAGAAGAGGTAACTGAGTGTTTTCACGTAAGTGGAGATTATGATTATATTTTAAAGGTTTACGTAAAGGATATGGATGCTTATCGAGATTTTATAGTAAATAAACTTACAGCATTAAAATATGTTGGTAATACTAGAAGTATTTTTACAATAGGCGAAGTTAAAAACGCTATAGCAATAGCTTTATAAAAAAAAACGAGTACTTAAGTACTCGTTTTTTCTATTTCAATAAACACGTTTTGAGGTTTTATTGTTTTTTAACTAATACAATTTTTTCAGTTTGTTTTTTTACTAATTGACTGTAAAAGTCTTTTACGATAGTATAATACTGGGGAGCTATTATATTTGAGTTAAACTGAACTACTGAAGAGAGTTTAATTTTATTTCCTTTTACTAGTACTTTGTATTTAAATATTCCTAGTTTTTCAGGTAATCCTATTGCTAATTCTTTTGGGTATGACTCTACAGAGTAACCATTGGGAATTGTAATGGAAACAGAATATTGATCTTGCCATGGCATACTAAAATCTATAGGAAAGTTTCGCTCTTTAGATTTAAAAGGATTCTCTTTTGTAGCTAGGAAGAATGAAGGAGAAAAATATAGTTTATTGTTTATTCCCTCAATAAAATCCTCACCAGAAAATTTTAAATTTTGTATAATAGGTTTAGACAAGTCTTCTTTGTTCAAAACTTTGAACTCGTCGATTTCTATACCATGGTCACTTTCTATGGTGTTAATAATTTCTTCTTCTTTCTTAAGATTGTTTTTTTGACGATAAAACATGGCAGAATGACCTGTTAATAATTTTCTGTACATTCCAATGACTTCTCCAGATTCATCAATTTTTACATGTAATATGCTATTTTCTTCAGTGTGATTTAAAGGAATTAAATTAATTTTAGTTGACGAACCGTCTTTAAGAACTTCTCTACCATACCAATTTAAAGTTCGGTATGGAAGAATATTTATTGTGGAATATTTTTCAGTAGCGTCTAGTAAAATGTATTTATCGTCTGATAAATTTATTTTAGAGATAAGATAATTGAATCCCTCTAAAGTAGGGAATAAAGGAATTCCGTTGTTTTTAGTACTTACTAACAAAGGGTTCGCATCTAGTCCTGCACTGCGTAACATAGATGTTAGTATTAAATTAATTTCAGCAGAATTACCTACCCCTTCCTTAAAGGCTTTTTTTACGCCCACATCTGTATATTTAGCATAATAACCATCCCATTTTATTTTAGATTTTACAAATTGAAATATTAAAGCAATTTTTTCAGAATCATTTTTAGCTTGTGTTAAAATACTTTTCAAATCATCCTCAAAATAACTGCTCTTTTCCAATTCATTTCCAAAACTAGATGACTTGTATATCGTTTTACATACATCTTCCCATGTTGTGGTGTAATTTTTTATTCCTCCTCCTGTTTTTAAAAAGTTTGTTCCAGAAAGTTCAAACTGAATTCCACCTCTATAATTGTCAATATTTCCAGAATATGGTTCATTTTCCTTGACTTCAGGAATATTAGTGGCAGAAAACTCAGAGACAAAATTTGAGTAATCTATTTTTGTATTGTTAAAAGATGTTTTTACAGTACGATAACCACTTCTAGTTTTTGAAGAAATATTTATGGAAGCTCTTTTTTTATATTCTTTTAAAGGGGCACTGTAATAGCCTTTTAATCTTTTATTAAAAGTAAAATATTCAGGGATTTCTACTTTGTAATTTAAATTTTTAACTGGAATTCCATACTGAAAATTCAGAGTTTTGATGTCCCAATAAGGTGAAGTTAAGGTATATTTTAAGTCAATAACACAGCCTTCTTTAACGTTAGGTAGCGTTATTGTTTTTTGACTTCTATATTTATTTAGTTTTTCATCAAAAACATCTTTTTTTGAGAGTTTAACTTTTTCAATTTTATTTTCTTCTAAGTTATAAGTATATGCTTTTAATGAACTAATTCTTTCTTGTTCTCCAGAGTCGGGATTGTAGAATTTTATTTTTTTTGAGGCATAATTAAATCCTTCTTTTGTATAAATTTTAATACGTTCATGGTAGTCAGTAACAACTTGAAAACCTTTATTTGAATCATATTCAAAATATGTTCTTCTCTCTTTTAAGAGGTAAGCGGCATCTGCTGTTGAGTCTAAGGGGTGAAATTTTTCTTGAAGCTCTTCTTTAGAAACTTTTCCGAAGTTAATTTCTTGTGCATTTATGTGTATTGTTATAATTAACACGAAAACAGACAGTATTTTTTTCATAGTTTTTATTGTTTGATTAATTCTATTCTTAAATTGTCGTATTTAACGACTGTTTTTCTAAATTTCCTGTAGGCTTTATAATCCTCTTTTGAATGTATTCCTTTAATAAGAGAAAACTCTCTTTTATAGTTGAATGTAGTGTTGTTTATTTTTTCAAATGAAATACGATAAGTTCCAAACTTATTAGTGATGTTTCTTTTTTCTGGTAAACTTGTAAATGTGTACCCCTCTGGGAGAGTAAAAATAAATTCATCTTTATCGGTAAATCCCCTTTCAATTTCTAATGGCTGTTGTCTATTTCTATATTTTTTTGGGATTCCAGTAACTCGATTAAAAATATTAAGTTTAAATAAATAACTACTATCTCTAACAGTTGCAAATTTTTCTATTTTAACATCAAGATCCTCAGTAAATTCAATTTGTTCTTTATTGTTAGAATGCTTAATATTATCAACTTCTAAATTATTATTGTAATCCCAAACCGTAGATTTGTAATATTTATTGAGCTCTTTTTTAGTAAATTCTTCTATAGCATACTTGTCATAATATTGTGTTCCGTATGATTTCCTCTCAAAATGAGCAGAGATGTTTCCATTTGGCAGTAACGTAACATCAGCTTTGGTAAGTTGTAAATTGTCTTTGTTAATATAAGCAGGAGTTCTTTTAATGACGCCTCCTTCTGGTGTTATTACCAGTACATCTCTATCATCTGTAAAATCTCCCAAAAAACCAAAGGGGATAGTTTGGCTAGTACATTCTAACCAAATATCATTTCCATTATTTGGAATATTTAGGATAACATGATTACCTTGCATAGAAGAAAAATCGTTATAAACATTTTTCTTAGCATTACCAGCCCAAACAACTGAGTAGTGTGATTTCACACCAGCAGCATCTAAAAGGGCTTTAGTATAATTAGTTAATCCTTTGCAATCTCCATAACCTACTTCATGGACTTTATTTGCAGGTATAGGTTTCCAGCCGCCAATGTCTATTTGTACACTAATATATCTTGTTTTGTTTTGTACATATTCGTAAATAATTTTGGCTTTATCTACCGGGTCGTTAATATCTTTAACTAATTGTTGAACCTCAGAGATTGTTGAAGGAGATAATTGATTTCTACCACTAATAAGTTTACTATACATCCATTTTCCAAACTCTTTCCAGTTCTTAGCACTCCCCTTAACTCCTTTTAAACTAAATAAATCAAGTGAGATAGACATGTTTGGAACAAGCTCTTCAAAGTTTAGAGTATAGTATTCTGGTCTTATAGCTGGTTGGTTTGTTAATGTATAGTTTACATTATTATTACTGGAAGAGTTTTTAATAGTAAACCCCTTAAAGTTTTTATCTCTTTTTCTAAAAGGGATTTTTTGAGGGTTATTTAATGTATACACACTTTTTTCTATGGCTAAATTGTAATTTTCAATTGGAAACCATTGAGGAATAAACCCTGTTGATGAGTTTTTATATTCAGATTCAAAAACAACAGTATAAGGATAGGAAGTAGGTGTATGTTCTAAAAACTTAACTCTTGAGTCAGAATAAAGTGTTCCACCATCAACTGCACTAACATCTTGAAAGTCGTTTTTGGAGTACTTTTTTACTTTGTTGCCTAAGGCGTCATAAATAATAGCAGATAAATGAGTTATTTTGGTGTCGTTGTTGTAGTGTTTGTAAGCGTTAATATGTTTTTTACCAAGTTTATTAAAAACAGTAACGATTCTTTGTTGTTTAACTTTAAGTTGATCTACAGTCTCAACATTTACGACTATTTTGTTTAATCTAATTATGGCATTCGCATTTTCTTTTAGTTCTTTAGGAATAAAAAGAGAAGAAAGTTGTTGTTTTTCTTGAGAAAGAAGATTGCTACATAGCATAAACACTATTGAGAAAATAGTGAGTTTGTTGATTTTCATGCAATTAATTTGTTTTGTTTTCTAAGGAACGAAAATATAAAAAATAAAATAAAGTGAAAATTGCCTTTTCTTACAAGGCATTTTGCTGATTTTGATAAAAGGAATCTGTTTGGAGTTTCATCAAGTTGCGAGCCATTTTTTGTTTATAATTATATAGCTCTTCCTCAGTTTTTAAATCAGAATAAATTTTATTATTAAGGTCTTTGTCGGTTTGTAAAATCGCCTCTCGTTGATATACTTGCTGCTGAATCCATGTTTTAATCAAAGATTCTTGATTCTCTAATTTGTAATCGTACTCGCTTTTTGAACTAATAAGTTTAGCAAAGATTGGAGCTGTTTCAATAGCTAGGAATAGAAGAAAAATGAAAAAAGAAGGTAACCAAGGCAGTTTATTTAAAGCATTTACATGAGCCATTAAACCATCGAAATTAGAAATAATAGGTTGTGTTTTAGACTCTGTTTCTTTTTGTAGTTGAATTAAATTTCTAATAGCTTCTTCTTTCGCATTAATTTTGTCATTATGAGCAAGCTTTAATTGGTTTAATTCTGATAAAGCAGCATCATGTTTTTCTCTTTTTTCTTTATAAACAGGACCTTTACCGAGAAGTTTTGTGCCTTTTCTGCCTTCAGCTTCTGCAATATAAGTTTCATATAGTGTGTTTACTTCTTGTTCTTTAGTCGCTATTTCTGTTTTTAAGGAGGTAATTTCTGAATTTATTTTTTCGATTTCAGGAGTAAACTGTTGTGCTATTTGTGTTTTGTTATCTAATGTCATCTGATTTTTTTCTGTCAGTAACACTTGGTTGACTTCCTTTTCAAAAATTTTTAACTCCAAAGGTTTAGAAATAACCACAGCAATAATTAATGCTAATAGCAAACGTGGAATTACTTGTACAATTTCTTGTCGTTTAGAGTCTCTTTTTTTTATGGTTGAAACAATAAATCGATCTAAATTAAAAATGAGTAGTCCCCAAATAACTCCGAAAAAAACAGAAGTATACATATTGTCAAAAACAGTGTACAAAGCGTAAGCAGAGGCAATAGTTGCCATCAGAGCAGTAAAGAAAACAGTGGCGCCGATACCAGCATATTTGTTTTGCTCTCCATTAGCACATTTTTCTAGCAAATCTAAATCAGCTCCAGAACAAAGAAGGAAAAATCGTTTTAACATACAGTAAGCTTATGTGTTAATAACGAGTGTTTTAAATAATTGTTACAAATAAAAGCCTCATTTAAGAGGCTTTTAACAAAATTAGTTTTTTATAGTTATCGGTTTGTCTGAAAGTTTAAAAATAGCTTTACCATTTTTATTCCAATTATGTAAGTTTATAGAGTTGTTAGATTTTAAAAGTTTTAGTGCTTTTTTGTAACTTATTTTCTTACCGTTGTAGTAATATTCAGAGTTGTTGTCTTTGTGTTTTTTGATATATTCCAAAGGAGAGATTGGCTCTGGAGGTGTTCTCATTCCTTTTTTAATCCTAATATGAGGAGGTGGAGGAGGAGTATGTGAAATACCACCTTTTTTTACTCTAGTAAGAGGAGGAGGTGGGGGTATGTTTGATTCTTCTCCAATCCTAACTACTGGAGAATTTGGAGCTGGTGGAGTTCTCCTATAAACTCCTTTCTTCGGTGGAGGAGGTGGGGGAAGTTGCTTTCTTTCTTCTAAGGTAAGGTCATCATATTTTTTTTGTATTGTACTTCCATCTTCATAAGTGTACACTACTAATGTTTCTTTAGAAGATTCTCCTTTTAAATTTTTGGCACTATTTTTTACTTGTATAGATACAGGAGCTTTGTCAGTATCTTTTTTTTGCGCTTCAACTCTTTCGGCAAAGAGAAAAGTAAATCCTGCTAATACGGGTATTACCGTCAGTTTTTTAAGCAAAATTTTGGTACGAGAACTTTGTTTTGTCATCATTAATAATCTTTTTTTAGTTAATACGTAATTCAAATTACTGGCCAAGTAATATTCGTTGTTCCAAGTAGCTCTATTTAATAGTAAATATTGATACTCAGTAGTATTTTTATGTGTAGTGATCACTTTGTTGTCTGCTAAAAACTCATGATTTAACTTTATTGCTTTTTTAAGAAATATAAATGTTGGATTGATCCAAAAAATAATTTGTAAAAATTCAATCAATAAGATATCAAACGTATGCTTTTGTATAGCATGTGTTAATTCGTGGGTATAGAGTTCAATTTCTATCTTGTTTGAATTGTATTCTTCTTTATTGATAAAAATATAGTTCCAAAAAGTGTGTGGACTGATAGCATCATCTACTAAAACAAGCGTAGTTTTTCCCTTTTTAATTTTTTGATGTCGTTTTATTTTTAAAAAGATGTTAAGTAAGTTTTTTGTAAAACGGATTAATAAAATGATTGCTACGATTGTATATCCAACAAATAGATATTGTGTGTAGTTAATTTCTTCACCTGTATTTGCATTCATAGTCGAATCTGTAATTAAGGTAGCTGTTGTTCCTACAGTATTCGGAATTGTTTCTATGTATATTTTATAAAAAGGAGCTATAAACGAAAACAATAAACTACCTAATAAATAAAATCGGTTGAATTGGTGCATTTTTTCTCGTTCTAACACTAAATGATAGAATGCAAGAAGTAACGCTAAACAAAGCCCTGATTTGATTAAATACGTTATCATTATTGTTGCTTTTTAATCTGTTGATCAATAATTTTTTTTAAATCTTCAAGTTCAGAAACTGATAAATCTGTTTTTTCAGTAAAGAAAGAAGCAAATTGACTCGCAGAATTGTTGAAAAAGTTTTTAATCAACCCATTTACATGTTTAGAAAAATAATCTGATTTTTTAACTACAGGAAAATACTCTCTTGATTTTCCATATAATTTATAGTCAACAAAACCTTTGTCTTTCATTCTTTTTAATAAAGTAGCAACTGTTGTGGTTGCAGGTTTTGGTTCTGGAAATTCTGCTAAAATATCTTTCATAAAAGCTTTTTTAAGCTTCCATAAATATTGCATTACTTGCTCTTCGGTTTTTGATAATTGCATTGTTACAAAATTAATTTCATCTCTACAAATGTAGAAATAAAATTTAATTCTACAAATGTAGAGGTTGTAATTTTTTAATATTCAGTATTTTTGAATAAAAAGACAACGATGAGATTTTTAGCGATTATTTTTTTATTGTTTACACTCTCTGTATTTACTCAAGAAAAGTTTGAGCGAGAATATAGAGTTGATAAAGATAAAGTACCAAGAAATTCGTTACATATTATAAAAAAATGAGGCTTTAAAGAGAAAGTAAAGTGGTATGCTGAAGAGAGTCAAGAAGGGAAGACTTTTGAGGCGAAGGTATATTATCAATCTCAAAAGCACAGTGTTGAATTTTCTGAAAAAGGAGAAATTATAGATGTTGAAATAGAAGTGGATTTTTCTGAATTAAACAAAAAAGTACAGACACAAATAAAAGGTCTTTTGTCTGAAAAATTCAAAAGGTTTAAGATAAAAAAAACTCAAATTCAGTATAAAGGAGATGAGAGTGAGCTGTACAAAGCGGTATTTAAGTTAGCTGGTCATCATGAAAAAATACGCCCTAATTATGAGCTAATTGTTAAAGGAAAAAGAGAAAAGTTGTATGTAGGCTACGAGTTCTTGTTTAATAGTAACGGAGTTTTAATTAAAGAATGGAAGCTGGCTCCTCAGCACCATATTAATTTAGAGTTTTAATGAAAGAGGTGGTCGTTTTTTTAGGATTATTGTTGCTAGTAGTGTCTGTTCAGGCGCAGGCTAACTTTACCTCTGGATGGTTGCCAAAAGTAGTGCTGTCAACAAAAATTTCAGGGACAACCAAATGGGTAAACAGTATTGAAGCACGAGAGGTATTTTATGATGATGAATTTATGGTTTCTCATCGTTTGGTAGATATGTCTAGCATTTTTTCAATAAAAGTAGCCGTAAACACATCGGTTAATTTTGGGTATATTCTTCGTCTCAAAGAAGGTAATCTAGTGCACAGAACGGTTCAGCATTTTAATACTGTACAGAGTTTTGATACTTTTAAATTAGGGCATCGTTTAGGGGTTGAACAATTTTTCGCTTCTGGAGTTGAATCGCAATACCGAACTCGTTATCGAGTTTCTTGTGAAAAAGCATTGTCAGGAGATAAGGTGGATGTTAAAGAATGGTACCTTAAATTATCAAATGAATATTTGTGGCAATTTAATGAAGAAGATTTAGAAGTACGATTGTCTCCGTATGTAGGGTACAGACTTTCTAAAAAAGATAAATTAGAAATTGGTTTAGACTATCGCTTAGGGAAATTGTTAACGATGGCTAAGAATAATTCTTTATGGTTTAGAACAACGTGGTATATTTCTTTATAAAAAAAGCGTCATTATCTAATGACGCTTTTTTATAATTATTTAGATAATTCAGTAAAGTACTGATAGAAATACGGAATAGTTTCAATTCCTTTTAAGTAATTCCACACGCCAAAATGTTCGTTGGGCGAATGAATGGCATCGGAGTTTAACCCGAATCCCATTAAAATAGTTTTACTTTTTAATTCTTGTTCAAACAAAGCAACGATAGGAATACTTCCACCACTTCGTTGCGGAATTGGAGTAACTCCAAAGGTTTCTTGGTAGGCTTTACTTGCTGCTTGATATCCAATATTATCAATTGGTGTTACGTATCCTTGTCCACCATGATGAGGTTTTACTTCTACTTTTACCGATTTAGGTGCAATACTTTCAAAATGTTTTTTAAATAACTCGGTAATTTCTTCCCACTCTTGTCCAGGAACTAAACGCATAGAGATTTTTGCATAGGCTTTGGAAGCAATTACTGTTTTGGCACCTTCCCCTGTATATCCACCCCAAATACCATTCACATCTAAAGTAGGACGGATAGAGTTACGTTCGTTAGTAGTATAGCCAGCTTCACCATGTACATCGTCAATATCTAAAGCGGCTTTATATTCTTCTAATGAGAATGGAGCTTTTGCCATTTCATCACGTTCTTCACGCGATAATTCTTCCACTTTGTCATAAAAACCAGGAATGGTGATATGATTGTTTTCATCGTGTAATGAAGCAATCATTTGGGTTAAAATATTGATTGGATTAGCTACTGCACCACCATACAGTCCAGAATGTAAATCTCTATTAGGCCCCGTTACCTCAACTTCAACATAACTCAAACCACGTAACCCTGTTGTAATAGAAGGAATGTTATTAGCAATCATTCCTGTATCAGAAATTAAAATTACGTCGTTAGCTAGTTTTTCTTTGTTTCTTGGAACAAACCAAGCTAAACTTTCAGAACCCACTTCTTCTTCACCTTCAATCATAAATTTCACGTTACAAGGTAAGTTTCCTGTATGGGTCATATATTCCAATGCTTTTACGTGCATATACATTTGCCCTTTATCGTCACAAGCACCACGAGCAAAAATAGCTCCTTCAGGATGGATGTCTGTTTTTTTAATCACAGGCTCAAAAGGAGGTGAGGTCCACAAATCGATAGGGTCTGCTGGTTGTACGTCGTAATGACCATAAACCAACACTGTTGGTAAATTAGGATCTATTATTTTTTCTCCATAAACGATAGGGTACCCAGGAGTTTCGCAAATTTCTACTTTATCACATCCCGCTTTTTCTAAACTTTCTTTAACCGTATCAGCAGTGTTTAATACATCTTGATTGTAGGCAGGATCAGCACTTACTGAAGGGATTTTTAATAAATCGATAAGCTCATTAATAAAACGATCTTTATGTTGAGCTATATAATCTTTTACGTTTTGCATGTGTTGTATATTAATTAGCATCAAAAATAAGAAAAATAGTATACTTCTTCTTTGTAGTTTGCAAGTATTGTTTATATTTGCATCCACAATTTCAAAAGTACGCGGGCGTGGTGGAATTGGTAGACACGCTAGACTTAGGATTAAACCAAATAAAAAGTGTTAAATTGCACTTTATGCGGGTGTGGTGGAATTGGTAGACACGTCAGACTTAGGATCTGATGCCGCAAGGTGTGGGGGTTCGAGTCCCTTCACCCGCACAAAAGCCGAAGATTTATCTTCGGCTTTTTTTATTGAAAAAACTAAGCGAAAAAATGGACAGGTACAACATAGGTACAACATTTTCACTTTTTTCAAGATAAATATGGTTTGGGATAACTTAATCTCAATTAATATCAAGCGCTATTTCTCACAATAAGAATTCATGAAATTTAGGTTTTCTTGACCCTCGTTCTTCGATTGAGAGTTTATTATCATACAATATTTCCGAAAGTTAAACTCGTAAAATACTTGCATCAAAAGACTACGGCATAAAGTCATCGCTTATGCCTCTGCTCATTTATTCCGTTTCCTTTTGAGCCAAGATTTTATCTTCCGTTTGGTTCACTGCTCAAATATGGTTTAATCAAAAACTTGAGTATTATGACAACAAAAACAAGTAATAAAGTAAAATATATAATAACTTTTAAAGTGTCCAGAGATTTCAGCAAACTATAAATCCAGACTTGGCCACTTGGAAAATTAAACCATACTAGAAACAGGCTAGAAAGACCTTTGATGAAAAGTTATTGAATCAACTTTATAAGAACACTCCTATTGTTTATAGTGAATTTAGAAATGGTTGAGAAGGTTATAGGCAATCAAATTCGTATTTGTAATCAAATAATTTCTATTGGTGCTAAGTACAAGTCTAAATTTTTTAACAAAATGAGATAAACAATTATCTCTACTACATTTTTCTACCGCATTTACTTCAATAAGTTTTGTTTAATTACAATATAAAAGAGTATTAAAACACCGACATGCATAGTTGAAATACAGTATTTAAACTCAAAGTAAATTGATATATCGATACTACAAACGGTTAATGAACTTCCATTAACAAATTTATAAGATGTAACTAATGATGCTTTGAATACTATTGCTTCAAAACTTAAAAGTATGAAAGCAATAATTCAAAACATTTTTCTGGCATTAATCCTAATTTGTTCAAATATACATATAGGTAATGCCCAAAATTCAAACGACTTTTCGTTAACCATTACAGGTCAAGTTATAGATAAAACATCAAAAAAGCCCATAAGTTATGCTACTGTTGTTGTAAAATATGCAGAGGATGGTAAGGTTATTACCGGTGGTATATCAAATGACGATGGTCAATTTGTAATTAAGGATATTTTATATGGGTCAAAGATTATCGAAATTCAATTTATCGGTTATAAAACCGTTGTAAGAGAGATAAATATAGATAGTAAGTTAACAGAATTGGGTGTCGTAGCGCTAGAAGAGGATACAGAACACCTAGACGCAGTTGAAATTATTGCAGAACGTTCTACCATAGAACAGCGCATTGACAGAAAGGTTATAAATGTTGGTAAAGATTTAACAACGGCTGGTGCTTCGGCAGCTGACATTATGGGTAATATTCCTTCTGTAGATATAGATCAAGACGGGAATTTATCGCTGCGAGGCAATTCTAACGTTCGTGTGCTTTTAGATGGGAAACCAACAAATATTAGTGCCAATCAAATACTACAACAAATCCCTTCAACATCTATAAAAAAAATTGAATTAATAACAAATCCTTCAGCTAAATACAACCCTGAGGGGATGAGTGGTATCATAAATATCATTTTACATAAAAATACAAATACAGGTTTTAATGGTTCTTTGAGCACAGGAGTTGTTGTTTGGGATAATGTACAATATAATGGAAGTACAAATATTAATTACAGATCCGAAAAGTTTAATCTTTATGGAAGCTACGGACTTAACAATAGAAAAAGAAGAGTAAAAGGAAGTATTTTAAGACAACAAGACAATTCTAACGAAAAATGGAATTCAGCAAGCGATAGCAATTCACACTTATTCAAATTAGGCTTAGATTATTTTTTAAACGATAAAAACACATTATCTATTTATACAAACCAGAATATTTTTGATAGTAATGTTTTAAGTAAAAACAGAGTTTTATTTAGTAATCAGACTGATTTTATTTATCAAGGTTACGATAGTGAAAGAGATAATATTAATGCAAGCTATAATTTTGATTATAAGCATATTTTTGACAAGAATAATCATACTTTAGAGTTAGAGCTTGATTACAATACCTATAATGGTAATGAACTATCAGATTTTCTCATTGAGAACGAAATGAGTACTAATAGCTATCTAGATGATATAGGCAACACCAGGAATAATATTATAGTTAATCTAGATTATGTAAGTCCCTTATCTGATAATGCTAGCTTAGAAATAGGTGCCGAAGCTCGTTTACAAGAAATCGATAACATGTTTATAACATCAAATAGCGATAGTTTTAATTCTAGTTATAGCTACAATAGAGATATCTATTCATTTTATACAAGCTATACAAAAACTATAGGGAAGTGGGACTATCAGGTTGGCGCTAGATTAGAAAACTACGATGTAAAAGGCCTTTTTAAACAAGTAAATGCCAATGTTGAATTATTTGAAGATAAAATTTTCAGTGTTTACCCTTCAGCTTTTCTTAAATATACGCCAAATACCGAAACGCAAAAAAACTCTTATCAAATAAGTTTTAGCAGAAGAGTAGATAGACCTGGTCTAGACCAAATTAATCCAATACGAGTTTGGTCTTCTGCTCGTGTAACAAATGTTGGCAATCCCAATTTACGACCACAGTTCACTAGTTCAATAGAAGCTAATTATACAAGAAGACTAAATAATAAAGGCAGTATTACTAGCGGTATTTTTTACAGGACGATCTCAAATGAGATTACACGATTTGCATTTCAAGATCTGCAACAACCTTCAAGAATATTGTTTTCTTACAATAATTATGAGGATAATACAGCTTATGGTTTTGAACTATCTGGAAATTACAAACCTCTGAATTGGTGGAATTTTAACGCTAGCTTTGATATTTATGCACAGACCCAAAAAGGTGTAGCAGAAAATGTTGAAGTTGAAGTAGATAATGTATTATATAACATTAAAATGACCAATAATTTTAAAGTTAATAATGATCTCACTTTTCAATTATTTGGTTTGTATAGAGGTGCAAATAAAAATTTACAATTTGAAACCGAAGCATTCTACTTTGTAAATGCTGGTGCTCGTTATAGCTTCGCAAACCGAAAAGGGACATTAAGTTTAAATATGAATGATATTTTTAAAACACAACAATTTTCATTTAATGGTTACAGGCCTATAACACAAAAAGGTGAGTTTAGCTGGAACAGTAGAACTATATATATTGGTTTGTCTTACCGTTTTGGTGGAAAGGGTAACTCTGCAAAACGAAAGAAGCGCGACAATAATGAGAAAAGAGGTAGCGATTTTTTATAAAAATCGCTACTCAATTATTAAAATATTGTGAAGGTGTAGTGCCCATAAGATTTTTAAAAGACTTTATAAAGGTGGCTTTAGAGTTAAATCCTACCTCTTGTGCTATACCAAATAAGGTTAAGTCATCTTTTTTAACTTTGGCAACTTCAATAAATTCTTTAATTCTATAGTAGTTGACATATTCAAAAAAGTTCATACCTATACGTTCGTTGAGTAACCGTGCCATTTCTGGATTTGAGATACCGATCATTTCAGATAATTCAGCTTTTAAAAGTTTATTATTAAGATATGGCTTTTTATTTTGCATAAGCGAATCAAGCTGTGCTTTTAAGCGATCTAAATCGTCATTGTTAAACTTAGATTGATTGTATTTTTTCACAACATTTAATGGCTTTCGCTGATATATTTCTGATGAAATCATACTGTAATAAGCAATAAAGAGCACTATAAATGATATAATGAGCCAAACAATAGTTCTAAAATCACGCTCTATCATTATTGGACCAAATAAACTAATTACATAAATAACAGACCAAACTACTAAACAAATTCCTATAGCGATATGTAGGTTGTAGAAAAAAGAATTTTTTACAGAATAAGAGAGCTCATTTTTTAATTTATCCCTAAATGTCAAAAGACTTCGAAAGCTAATAAACCAATATGTCGTATTTACTATTAAACCCATAGCATGGAATAAATAGATAACTCTGTCACTTTCGCCAGATAACATACGATTTTTTAAATCGATATTAGAGGGTAGTACAAAGTAAAAAACCACAAAAAATGAGTAACTTAGAGCAGGTAAATAATGGACTAAATCTGCAGCTTTGAAGTCTTTTCCTAAAAACGATGTTCTTGTAAATAAATAAATGGTAGTGCCAAAAAGTAAACCTGCTAGTTCTGAAAATGCAATCAATCTAAAATCTTGTCCAAACAAGCCTTGTATATGTAGTATTTTTCCAATCAACCCTATAAGAATGGCAACAATTAGAACGATTAGGTATTTATTAACAAGTTTTCTTCTTTTTGAAGAAAATACATACACGATAAGTAAAAGCACACATTGCAAAAAAGCAAAATAAATTAATTGATTATAGATGGATTGCATTTTATTTATATTAAATTATTTAATCAAAAACTGATTGACATTTAATAATCCCTCAGTGTCCATTTTATTATTTTTCTTGTGAAACTCTTCAAATTCTTCCTTGCTATCCCATTCTGTAATCACAAAATAATCTGGATTATAATAGTATTTAAACGGCGATTTACCATTGATTAATTCTACTACAGTCTTACCACCACTTGTCTTAGATTCCTTTTTATATTCTTTTAAAAATGAATCAAAATTTTTGTCATCCTTTTTCCAATAGGCTGTGGCCACATTATATTTTTCTTTATTGATGCTAAAAGTAACGTCTTTTGGCATTTCATAATAGGTTAAATTAAAAATCGAAAAAATAGTTCGCCTCTGTTCATCAAAATCCGGTACTTTAGTATATATATCCGTTAAAAAAAATTCGCGTTTTTCAAGATTGTCCCATTTACCAATAATGAATACATTAGGCTCTATATTACCTTGCAAATTTGAAGTGCCAGAAGCTTGTAATAATTTAAAACTCTCTTTAACAGCAACAGTAAAAGCCGTTTCCCTGTATCGTTTGTATTCCTTTTCTATATTCGGTTTTCGCTCTACTAGTAAAATATCCAATACCTCACCTTTTTTTAAGGTAAATGTTTTAATTGTTTCTTGACTATACCCAATTTGTGATACTAGTGAGAAAAGGAATAAGATTGTTAATTGTTTAATTGCTTTCATAATTTTTGATATTAGTTTAAATTCATTTTCAGCTAAATTATGTAGCCATTAAGAAAACAATCTTAAAATAAATACAAGTTGGGTTTATATACGGTTTTTATACGTTTTATGAGTTGTTCTTACAGTGTTTTTTAATGAATTTAGAACTCTAAGTTTTTTAGTCTTTTTTCTATTTTAGGA
The DNA here is from genome assembly GCF_048269885.1 of Tenacibaculum sp. NCBI lineage: Bacteria > Pseudomonadati > Bacteroidota > Flavobacteriia > Flavobacteriales > Flavobacteriaceae > Tenacibaculum > Tenacibaculum sp. The sequence continues at coordinate 92,131 of NZ_JBLWTZ010000004.1, forward strand.
TGATTAATGTTTCCTTTTGTTAATTTTCCTTGAGATAATTCATCCAGACGTTTTAAGGCATTAATCATGGATTCTCGACTATTTTTGATGGCAGAAAAGGAATCTGCATCATATTCTAAAAAATACATGATTTTGTTAGGGATATAGTAAATAACAAGTCCAAATAAAGCCCCGCCTAAAAACACGGAAAGTCCTTCGAAAAATTTATTTGGGAAATCAAAATCATCCATTACCGACCTTCCAAAAAGATATAACGTTAAAAATGTTACGTTTAGAACGTACATAATGAATATGTGCTTTCTTTTGTGATGTCCAATTTCATGATAAATAATAGCTTTCAATTCTGAGGGATTTAAGTTCTCCTTTAAATCTTTAGCTAAGATTATGATTTTATAAAACGGAATAATGCCAGTAGCTATGGCGTTGGTGCTGATTTTGTCTGTAAAAAAAACTTTAAAATTCAACCCATCTTCGTTGAGTTCCTCTTCTGTCGAAAAACTTCTTTGGTGTCTTTTTGATAAAAGGACATTTTGAAGTGGGTTTAAAATAAACCAATAGCCATAAAGAGACATTGATAAAAGGGTGAAAAATAGTATATCATTATCAAAGTCTTTAACAAAGATAGATGGTAAATATAGTATTCCCCCTAAAAAAAGTGATGCCAAAAGTATAGATAGTAAATTGTCTTTGATAATCGCTATATCTTTTTGTTTGGAAAACACATAAGTTATTAAATACTGAATAAATAATATAAAAAAGCAGATGCTTGGGTAGTAGAGTAGTTCCACCATATTAGTGTTAATGTATCATTAGTTTCTGTATACTTTTCTTTCTGTTATTTTTTCATCATATTTTTCGATAAAAATGTCGATTTGGTCATTATTTAATTTACCATCTATGGTCATTACGTCTTGTTCAATAAGCCATTTGATAAATGATTTATTCCAGTAGCCTAGTGTGGTTTCTAAGCTCTTTTTAGATTTGACAAATAGTATTTTTTTATAACCATCATTAATGTTGCTCACAACATTAATAATTTCATTTTTTGTATGTAACTCATAAATGACATACTCATTATTATGAGACTTCTTTGCATATCTCAATGTCTCTTTACCATTAATAAAAATGACATTATTTTTCATTTTTACTTTTTGAGCATGACAAACTGTTAAAAATAGAAAAAAGGAACAGATTAAAATTAGATTGTTTTTCATATAAAAATTGGAGTAAACATTGATATTAAAAAAGGTTGGTCTTTTTAAAAACATTGCTAAAATAAATCATCGACTTACAAAAGGTTTCAAATTGACTGAAAATAGGTTTAAATACCGTTTGTGTACCATCTTGATTCTTTTTTTTCAAGTACCCATAGTTCATTTTTTAAATTTAGCATCAATATTATTATAGATAAACATTAAATAAAATTTTGAAGATTATGAAAAAACTTTTACTCAATTTATGTGCAATTATTATTGTAAGCAATAGTATTCTGGCACAGACAGAATTATACTTTGAAGACTTTGAAGATATTACAGATATGGATGGATATCAGCTTAAAGATGGCTCTAGTAGTGACATACCATTTCAATCTGCAAATTCGGGAACAGATTATATTTTGAGAGATACACCATCGACTTTTAATATGCCAACAGTTGCCACTGGATTTACAGGTATGACAGTAGGGTTTGAAGATGTTGATGTTGCTGGAGGTATTTCAGGTGTACCATATATACAAACAGACCAAATTAATATAACCAATTATGAATCTTTAAATTTTGAAATGCGCATTGCTGCACCACGTGGTGCAGATGGAAATCGCTTTGAAGTAGGTGATGAAGTTAGAATTGAAGCTTCAATTGATGGAGGAGCATATAACGTAATTGGAAGAGCTGGAGGAGCAGTTAATAGAAATTATTATATAGATGTAAATAATGATGGGATTACAGGTTCTGGAGACGATGTTTTATTGACAGCAGTTTCACAATTAATGAATTTTAATATTGTTGGCACAGGGAGCACATTAGATTTAAGAATTTACTTAAATAGCCCTGACCCTCAAGAAGAAGTAGTTATTGACGACATTAAAGTACAAGGAAGTAATACTTTGGGAACAGATAGTTTATTTTCAAAGCAATTTAGCATTTACCCCAACCCTACTTCTAGTAAAGTAAACTTGAATTTTAAAGAACAGTATAAATACATTACTATTGCTGTGGGAAATGTAATTGGTCAAAGTATTCTAGTAAAAAAATATAGTTTGATAGATCAAATATCATTTGATATAAACGGTAAGCCTGGTATTTATTTTATAAAAGTTTCAAACAATTTAGGCGAATCGTCAAAAATAAAAATTATAAAAAGATAAACATATGTCAACAACGTAAAAAATTAAATCACGTGTTCTTACAATTTGATTTACTAAGATCCTTAATCTATCAGATAAAATGGAGATAATATATAGTTAACGGGAATAGTATTGAAAAGTTGATTTTTCCTATTAGTCTATAGTTCTAGCTTAAGTTATAATATAACAATACAATTAAAACAGAAATAATCAAATTATATAATACTTAGATTTGATCATTACAAATACATTCCATTTTTAAATTTAAAATGAAGATTTAAATTAATGAAAAAAAGCAACATATTTATTCTCGGCATAATGTTTTTAATACTTGGATTGACACTTTTTAATAACCAAAAGTTATTACGATATGTTTTTATTGGTTTAAGTATAGTTTCCTTTTTTATTTCGATAAAAAGGAATGAAAAATAAAAACTTCACTAAGATATGTGTGATTTTTTATCTGTTTTGAGACTACCTACCAAAGCCTTAGAGAATTTAATACGGTTTTTATCTGCAAATTCAGTTGCTATAACATGCAACAAAATTATGCATAAAACGATTTTAGAATAATAGAATGAAACTAACCGAAAGAGTATCCAATTAATTAAAAAGTTTAATCGTTCTTTTTGTTAGAGGTTTTTTATCATACAATATTCCCGAAAGTTAAACTCGTAAAATACTTCCATCAAAAGACTACGGCATAAAGCCATCGCTTCTGCCCCTACTCATTTATTCCGTTTCCTTTTGAGCCAAGATTTTATCTTCCGTTTGGTTCACTGCTCAAATATTGTTTAATCTAAAATTTGAGTATTATGACAACAAAAGCGAGTACCACAAGAAAGCGTAGAATTACAACGACTACTGCGAAGAAAGAATTGAACGGAAAGAAAGTTCCGGCACTTCAAATTGAGAACATTCCCATTGGCAAAATCAAGCCTGACCCTAAGCAACCGAGAAAGACCTTTGATGATAAGCAGCTACAACAGCTTTCGGATAGCATCAAGGAATTTGGGGTATTGCAACCAATAACGGTTCGCAAATCTGGAAAGGACTTTATCATCGTAATGGGTGAAAGACGGTTTCGCGCAAGCAAAATAGCGAACAAGAAAACGATTCCCAGTATCGTAAGAACTTATGAAAACGACGAAGTGCTTGAAGTTCAAATCATCGAAAATCTGCAACGAAAGGACGTAGAGCCTACCGAAGAAGCCGAAGCGATAGCTTATCTGAGTGACAAGTATCAACCCTCTGAAATCGCAAAGCGTTTGGGTAGAACGGATAATTTTATCAGACAACGTCTCAAGCTAGCAGGATTGATTGATGGCTTCAAACATTTTGTACGCAATGGCGAAATGACCATTTCCTTAGGTGTCGGTGTAGCGCTCTTTACACCAGAGGAACAACAGATGATGCTGGAAACAATGGGTGAAACTTTTAATGCGCATCAAATAAACAAGATGATTAACGATCAAACCTATGATTTAGAAAAGGCATCATTTGATGTTACAAATAAGACTTTGGTGCCAAAAGCTGGTTCGTGTGTAGAATGTCCATTTAATGCGGCAAATCAAGGGAATCTTTTTGGCGAAGGTAAAATGGTTTGCGCTAAATCGGCTTGTTTTGAGACAAAGAAATCCAAATCGTTTTTGAACTTGATTGAGAAAACCAAAAAAGAGAACATTCTTTTAATTCCTGAAATTCGCCTGTATTGGGCAGATGAGGAAAGCAATCAGCTTATTATTTCCCAATTGGAAAAAAATGGATTTAAAGTGTATCTACTAGATGATGTTGAAATTATCGAAAATCCAATTGAACCTACAATAGAAGCCATTAAGATTGAATATCAGCATTACGATTATTCAGAAGATGAACTTAAAGCGGAATTTGATGAAGCGATGCAGGATTACGAACAAGCATTGATAACTTACAATTCTGTAAAGGATAATGGATTTGTAAACGGTATCATCTTTCATCCTGAAACTTACCAACACAAAGAAATTTTCGTAAAGGTGAATGAGAAATCAGAAAACAAATCAATTGATTACTCAACACCATTGGCTAACAGAAAAATGGCAGATTGTACGCCCGAGGAACAAATCATTAAAATCAACGAAAGGGAAACCCGTAAGAGGCAGATTGAGAACAATAAGCAGTTTGAAGAAGTTGTCAAAATGATTCGTGAGACAGATTATATCAATACCAAGAAAATACTTTCGGTGGATGAAATGGTAGCATTCTCAATTTCGCTTTTTGAAAATAATGTGGACTATACAAGCCAACAGAAATACTTTTCAGGATTGTTGGGCGATACATCAAAAATGACCAGAATTGATGTTGCGGAAAATTTCAAGAAGAACTTTAAAAAGGAAATCTTCCACAAATTGATCCGCTACATCCTCACGAAGCAAGTCCATTTTGGCGAAAGTAATCACGTTAACAATCTCACGAATATTTCATTCTACAATGCGATGCAGGGATATTACAAATCCAGAATTGCAGACATTGAGAAGAGCTATGCTGAGAAACGAAACAAGCGTGAAGCACGTTTGAAAGAGCGTATAGCAGTTCTTGAAAAGAAAATTCAGGAACTCAACGATTAGCTTTTGTTGTTTGAAGAAGGGTTGGCATTCGTGTCGGCCCTTTTTCTTTTTTATAACATTAAATGGGTATTAAGAAAAAAGTCAATCAATATCGGTGCAAAGGTAAACTCGTAAAATGCACCCATCAAAAGACTACGGCATAAAGCCGTTGCTCGCATCCATTTCTGATTTATTCCGTTTCCTTTTGAGCTGTGATTTTAGCTTCCGTTTGGGTACTGCTCAAATATTGTTTAACTAAAATTTCAACATTATGAAACAAGTATCAACAAAGGTGAAGATTTCAGCCCAAGAAACCGAGGCACATTATCAATCTAGTAAAGAAAATTACAAGATTGAAGGTGCCGAAAGTCATCTAGCCTACTACAGAGAAAAGCATCCAGAGTATTATGCTCTTCTATCACAAAATGTTTAACCTTAAATTCAGAAGCTATGTATTTACAAAATTTACAACAGGATGAAATTTTTGTTCCATCAGAAATGAAATCCTTAAAAACCTTAACGCAGATGGAATCTCGACGTGGACTTGAAAACGTCATCATTTCAAATGGAAAAATTGTCAATGTGGTATCGAACAGCTACGGCCACATCCCAAACCAACTGTTTTTTAAGAAAGCAGAAGAAATGTTGATTGATGCTGGACTGAACTACCACAAACGTACTATCAACAAAATCGATAGGTCGTTCATTACCGACTTTATCATTGACGACAAAAGCCAGTTTACGGTCAAGAATGATAAGGATTTGATACTGCCGATGCTTCGGTTCAAGAATTCATATGATGGAAGCGAAAAGACCTCTGGCCACTTTGGTTTTTACCGAAAAGTATGTTCCAATGGTCTTCACGTCTCACAGGCTGAAATCGAGTTTTCGATTAAGCACAGTAAGAATAATACAGACCTAATAATGCCAAGGTTGAATAATCTGTTTGATAAATTTCTGGATAACGAGTTCTACACCATCACCAAGAAATTCGACAAGATGAAGGAATTTAAAATCATCGACACCAAGGAATTTGTAAAGGCGATATTGGATAGAACGAAGTTGTTCCGCTATGAATGTAGCGACAAGAACAGCGACCCATCGAAGAAGTCGCGTGAAGTCATAGAAACTCTAAACTATGAGGCCTTATTGCTCAATGAAGAACCGAATTTATGGTTAGGTTATAACGCCTTCAACGCAGTATTGCACAACACGTTAAAGAAAAGCTTTGGCCAACAAGAGCGGTTGGACAAGAAACTCTTTGATGAAGTCTATGCCCTGGCATAGATTTAGAGGTTTATCCAGTACCTATCTAAACTGGATTTTTTCTTTTTAATTTTCAACTTTTAGGCGGAAACAAATAATAAAGTATATTGTGCATTATTAACTATAGTTGTGGAAAAGCTTACTGAAAATAGAACTATTGAATTATTGATGCCTTTTTTGGTACAACAAGGCTACGCAATAGAAAGTTTCTGCTTGGGACAAACTAGAGGTTATGATATTGTTGCGGTAAAAAATAATAGGAAGCTATTCGTAGAAGTAAAAGGTGCGAAAGCGCATAACGATTCACCCACTAAGAAACGCCCATTTTTTAATTCAGGCCAAATTAAATCACATTTGGGAAAGGCTATAATAAAATGCCTCGAAACCAAAGTCGCACATCCTGAAGCGACAATAGCTATTGCCCACCCAGAGGACGAGCAAATTAGAAGAGCAATCGATGGGATAATTCCAGAGCTAAATAAAATAGGAATTAGTCATTACTGGGTAAGTGCCAATGGAACTGTTCAACTTGATTCACACACTTAAATTTGAACCACTCTTTAACTAAATCATTAGACAGCATATTCAAATTCTTGGAAAAGAACCGTGAATTTAACCATACTGTACAGACAAAATCATATTACCGTTTTTTGTCGCCATATAGCAGTACGCAAGAAAAAGTATATTCCCTTCTACATCATATCGTAAATACACAAAGCAGACCAAATATAAACAGGCTCTCAGATTTTTTTCAAAAGATATATACCAACCAGCATCTCTTAACAGGCTTTCGCAATTTTGTTGAGTTTCTCACAGAAAAAGAGTGCGAAGAATGTAATTACGAACTGCTGTTTAATGCACTGTTGAAACAAGATGGTTGGGGAAAAAAGACATCTGCATTGTTTACAAAGACCATTTACCACATTCATAGGGGTAGTTACGACCAATCATTACGAATATGGAATGATGCCCCACAAGAGATAGATTCCAGCGAAAAATTCTTTTTGCCTGTAGATACGGTGATTGAAGCAATCTTTTATAAACTTGATTCATCAGAAAAATGGAATTTTGATAACATCAATTCCGTTTTACAACAAATCTATTCATCTGAGCAGATGGAAATTTGGGATGATTTGTGGTTTTGGGGTTTTATCACACAATTGGGTTCTGGTTTACAACGAGAACATATTTGGAACGAACAAAAATACTGGGCATTGCTTGAGACCGATAAAGACAAGATTGTTATTGAAAAAATACAATCAAAATCTTTGGAATTTCTGTCAATATTGAACTCTGACCAGTAATCACTTTAATAATCATTAATCAAAATTTTACCACTTAATTTTGATAGTGGCAATAATTTGTTTTCAAATATTTACCACTTTTTTGTATTTTTGGCAATGTTTTGATTTTTAATTATGCCAAAAATTATAGAAAATAGACTCATAGAAGCCTTTAAGAACCGTAGTTCATTCAATAGGGGTGAACTATATGACTTTTATCTCGATTTTGAACCAGACCTCAAAGAGAATACGTTTGGTTGGCGAATCTATGACCTTAAAAAAAAGGATATCATTAAAACAATAGGACGTGGGCTATATGTTATTTCCTATAAGCCTAAGTATAAAGCCGTCCTGTCTGATAACATTTATAAAATCGCTCGCAAGACCAACGAGCGTTTTGAGGATATAAAATATGCAATCTGGGAAACCCAATGGCTTAATGAGTTTACCCAACACCAAACTTCCAATCAAATAATTATTGTCGAGGTAGAAAAAGAGTTTATAGATTCATTCTATTATTACCTTAATGATAATCTGAGAATGGATTTTTTCCTAAATCCAGATGAGAAGGAAATTCAGTTTTACATTTCAGAAAGTAATGTGCCAGTTGTTATTAAGCGTTTGGTGACCAGGGCACCCATTCAAAAAATAAAAAACAAGAAGGACGTTGTAGACATAGCCACACTAGAAAAGATAATGGTTGACCTATTTGCAGATGAAAACCTCTTTCATTTTTACCAAGGTCCTGAAATGGTACATATCTATGAAAATATCATAGACAGGTACAGCATCAATTTTACCAAGATGTTCAGCTATGCAAAACGACGTAAAAAAGAACAGGAAATCAAACAATTTATAAGTAACCACATTCCAGATTTCTTAGAAGATATACCATATGATTGATAAAAAAAGTTTTACAAAGGAATGGCTGGATAACTTTCGTTCAAAAAAAGAACATAAGTCCATTAACGTTACTATTTTAGAAAAAATGGTTCACGCATTGTCCCTGTTGGAACATTTAAAATTAGCCGGACTTGATTTTGTGTTCAAAGGTGGTACATCACTTGTGCTCTTGCTAAATGAAGGTAATCGATTTTCAATCGATATCGATATTATTTCGAGTATCGAGCGTAAAGAATTAGAGGCAATATTAGATACGGTAATAGCCAATTCACATTTTACAAAACACGTATTGAACCAACGTAGAAGCTATAAAGAAGGTGTGCCAAAGGCACATTACACATTCGAGTTTCAGTCGGTGTATAACCCAAATGTGCCAGGAACTATTCTATTAGACATTCTTTTTGATAGTCCACACTACCCAGAACTTATCGAATCACTAATTGAAACACCTTGGCTCTCTGTTGATGGAATAGTAACAACGGTAATGACACCATCCATTAATGCCATATGTGGTGATAAGCTAACTGCATTTGCGCCAGAAACTATAGGTATTCCCTACTATAAACAAGACCAGCTGTTTGCAATGGAAATCTGTAAACAATTGTTTGACTTGTCAAAACTATTTGAAAGTATTACGGATATGGCCACAGTGAAAAAAAGTTTTTCTGCTTTCGCGAAAGCAGAACTATCTTATCGCAGTTCGGATGCTAATTTTAGTAAAAGGAATCTCAGTGATAAAGATGTGCTGTGGGATTCTATAAATACCTGTGCAATTATTGCACGACGAGAGCGCAATCTAACTACTGAAGCAAAAAAGAAATTTGCGGATTTAAGTTCCGGCATACGAAGTTTTGGCAGTGCATTTTTGATGACAGGAAATTTTAGAATTGAAGAAGCATTGTCAGCATCAGCCAGAGTCGCTTATTTGAATGCCATACTGCTACAAGAGGAATTAGTTGAAATAGAATATTATAAGAATCAGGATACCAGCAAACTGGCCATAAAACATCCAGATTGGGCATTTTTGAACAGATTAAAGCGACAACCGGATAAATCCATATTTTATTATTGGTATAAGACGGTAGAATTATTAGTAAATTAACGTGAATGGAATTTAAATATATCATAGAAATTTGTGTCGCTATCGATATTGCAATTTTGGGTATAGCATACCCTATTATCGTAGACAAAATATCCAATATTGGTTATAAGTTTTCATCAAACTATTTGGCCAATGCTTTTGAAAGTGAATTTCCACAGACCAAATTTCTTGGAATACTACCAGGAAGATCAAGAAGAATAACAGTTTTTGAGTGGGTTTTATTCCTTACAATCGGATCATTTATATTCCTAATATTAGACCTCGAACCTCTTTTTTGGAAGGATTACTGGTGTATGCAAAACTCAGCTAGAATCTTAGTATTGCTATCAACAATTGCATTGGTTGTGGTTTTTATTATTTGGTTAGATAAAGTATCACTCTATAATGGTAAGTCCACACGTTTGCTTACCTATATTATTTCCAAATACCGAAAGCTGGAGAAAGACGAAGATGACAAATTCTATTTCAAAATCATCAATGAACTGGCGATATTCGCTATCAGAACACAGGATAAGGGTTTGGAAGAAACATTAGTTACGTTCTACACAGAAGAATTTAACAATTACCGTGCAAACTTCATAAGGCCTAGAGAAGAAGAGAAACCTGATGGATTTGAAAACTTTAAAGTTGAGTTTAATCACGAATTTCATAATGGCATAAGGGAAATCATCAGGGAAGTTGCTAAGGGTAGAAATGAAGACTTGCAAAGTCTTGAATATTTTGTTGTAAGTGGTATATGGCTGATGGGGCAAGGCATATTTGAAACACCAATCTCTAACGAAACCTACAAGGAGCTTTGGCGAAATGTTGTACTCATATCAAACAATGCCAAATTTGTGGGGAACTATTGGGGTACGGCACATCAATATTTTAGTTTTGGATTACAACGCGTGTATGGCACTAACTACAACTTTGAAACCCACACATACGATAACCAGTCATTAATAGATAAAAGGGATAACGAAAGAAAACGTTTTTTTGAGTTCCACTTGGCATTAGGCGGTTTATTGATTTATCAGAAAAACTATGAGGCTATTAAAACGCTGTTTACATATACACAGCATCAGCCACCAAAATATGTTCTGTTACCTAATAATATGACAGAGATTTTTACTTGGTTTAGTAGTTTCAAGGATGAATTTGGTAGAGGATATTATCCTATTGATTTATCATATCCTTTCCCAGGATTGGATAATTTAGGGAACAGAAGGCGCGTTACTTTTTACATATGCCAATATTTAGCACTGCTCTTTTTAAGACAATTTAAATTAACCGAATATAATACCTACGATAACTTCACTGCGCAACCTACCTTACCTCAGACCGAAGTATTGGAATTATTACGTTGGCAAGAATCCATAAATTATTTCAGGTTCTGTTTGAAAAAAGTATTGAAAGATAAAAATCTCTTAAAGACAATATAATATGAAGAAGAAAGAGATAAAGAAACTAAAGGCGAAGTCATCAAAATTTATAGATGTTCTCGAAATATCCATTGAAAAAGCTATTGAAGATGCAAGATTAAATGCAGATATTGACTATGATAAAGAATGGGATTTTCTAGTCAATTCTAAAGAAGCCATTGTAAAAGCATTAGAAAATTTTGATAGTATCCAGAATTCTGCTGAAAATTTTGATGGGCAACCTACTATTTCCTTCGGTGTAAATGGTACAATGAATCTGTTTCAGAAATCTGCGTTTACATCCGGAGATATCCCGCATCTTAATGCGGACACTATATTATCCCAACAGATAGTGTACCAGAACATTAATTATTACATTCCAAACGCATTTCTATCAGCTAGAAAAAAAAGGTATCTTCTTCGTAAAGATGACTTGGTAAAAGGAATTGAAAGATTAGGTTTTGATGCAGAAAGAGATGTGATTATAGCAATGAATCTAAATATCTATGGGATAGATGATTTTAATAAAATTGAGGATAAAATTATTAGTATTCCATCTACAGGCCTTAAAAATGTACTGTTCGTTTTACCAAAAGCTGATTTGCCTATTCTAAAACATAAGGACCTTGATGTTGATGAACAAAAAGAACACCAACTAGGGATATTAGATGAAGATAGAAAAATTTACGGCTCTTTAATCGACTTAACACAAGATGGTAATTCTAAACATAGGGACAAATGGAAAAATTCCAACATAGATTTTGCTACCGATTTAAAAGTACAACTCACCATTGCTTTTATTACGGAAGTTGTTTGGAAAGCCAATGCTAATGTTGTTCAAATCAATATTGAAAACTCATTAAAGGAACAGGGAATCGTAAACGAACTATCAGATGTAGAAGAACTGATACCTAAAAGAGAAGATAAAAATTAAGATTAGAAATCCATACCAATGAATGTAACTGGAAAAGGAGGATTTAGTATTGTTAACCACTCAGCACATTTCCCTTTATTTAGTTCCTTCCTGCCGAAAAGGCAGGAAACACTTCATTCCGAGAAAAGAGCTTCACTACAAATATCTTGGACACAATCCCCAATTTTAGCTTTCCACTCCGCTGACCCTTCCCGATACGCTGGGAAGGAACATTACATTACTTAGCCAAAATTGTGAATTAAGTCCGCCTTTCATCGGAAAGCCATCACTTCGGTTTTCTTAACAGAATTTACGGTAAGTCCTTCTTGAGTGCTTCCTCGAAAATTCTTAAAAACCAAATTGCTGTCTTACACATTTTAAGGGGTTTATAATGGATAAAGCCTTTATTGTTTTTCGGGTCGTCGAAAAACAGGCACGACATAACCAATTCTAGTTTAATCACAGCTACTTGTTTCGCTTAACTGTCGGTACGCTCAAACGCAACTGCGTTTAAAAGAACTGCTAATGCCCTTATGGAACTTGTCAAGACTATACGAGTTTTAGTGAAAAATAAGGCTTCTACTTCCTTGAAATTCCAAGGAATTTACTACGTCGCAAACACACCTGATTTTACACTAAAAGTCTTGACAAAACCCACTCTATCCATTGTGCGGTGCACGAAAGAAAAGAACAAACACCCCTTAAAATTTAATCACAGTTGAATTGAAAAGGGAATTATTAATCTTTAAATCTTTTATTATGAGTACTATTAAAAATCACGTACAGTTAATTGGAAACGTTGGACAAGAACCAACCATTACGAACCTTGAAAACGGAAAGAAAGTAGCCCGTTTTTCACTCGCCACAAATGAGTATTACAAAGACAGCAAAGGCGAAAAGCAGACAGATACGAATTGGCATACAATTGTAGCTTGGGGCAAGACTGCTGAAATTGTAGAGAAGTACGTGGAAAAAGGAAAAGAAGTTGGAATATCAGGAAAACTAAAATCCCGAAGCTACACAACTGATGATAACGAACAACGCTATGTTACGGAAGTTGTAGCTGATGAAATCCTATTACTTGGAAGCAAGGGAGATAAGTAAACCTAAAATGAAAGAGGGCGTAACCGTCGAAAGATCCGCCCTCTTTTTTTCATTCACACTTTAATTAAATGCACAATGAAAGCACAAGTTAACGAAATAAAAATAAGTTATAAAGGCGGTCTAAAATCCAAAGATTGGATTCAGGTTTCGTCTTCTGCACAAGCTGCGGAAGTCCTTTTTCAAAATTGGGATAAACGTACAATGGAATTACAAGAGACGTTTAAAATTGTACTCTTAAATAACAGTAATAAAGTGAAAGGTATTTGCCAAATTTCACAAGGTGGAATTGTAGGAACTTTAGTGGATATGCGCATACTATTTGCAACTGTATTAAAATCACTTTCGGTAGGTTTGATATTAGCACATAATCATCCAAGCGGTAAATTGGAACCGAGTAGAGCAGATATAGAATTGACTAACAAAATCAAGAAAGCTGCATCTGTTTTTGATATTCGATTGTTAGACCATTTGATTTTTGCGCCCAATGGCGATTACTATAGTTTTTCAGATAACGGAATTTTATAAAGAAAAAGACTATGGTATATCTCAATTTTACGGACTTGAGCGAAGAGGCTCAAAACCGACTTTTAGAAATTTCTAAAAAAGATGTGGAACGAAAATTTGGGGATGCTATCCGCAAATACGTAAAGGAAAATTATACCTGTTTTGAAACAATGATTGAGGAAGAAGCGATACGTAATTTATATACCTATAAATATGTGTTCAATATATAATTTAGTTAATTTTTAAATCCAACACCTCTGATTTTTCAGAGGTGTTTTTGTATGTAATTCAAATCGGATTCAAGAAAAAAAAATGTATCTTTACATTGCTGAAATTCAGCACGCAAACTAAAGTAAGGTTATCCAATTTTGACTTTCGCCGATACCCTTACACATCGAAAAATAACATATCGGAAAATCATTTTCCTTAAAAAAGGCAATCGGCTTTTTAGCCGGATTGTATGGATTTTTGTCCCGCGAGCGGGACGAAAAGGAATAGCAAGAGGGTAACACGCTTCGCGATGTTTCAGATTCCTTTCTGCTTTTAACAAACTGTAAATCAGTTAATTAAGTTTGTTATGGTTTCCTAACAATCAAAGATTTGCGACAAACGGGCTGAGAACGTCCATTTTTAGGGGAGATTTTGCGACAAATCGGCAAAATATGGACTCATTTACTGGAATTAGATTCAAAAAAGAAACTGCAAAACGTTTCCAAACTTTCTCACGCACTTACTTCAAATCGCACACCGAGGCAATGGCCACGATGCTCGATTTTTTCTTCTATAACGAAATTTCGCCAAAGGAAAAGTTAGGCCCGACAGGGCGAACTATAGAGGCCAAACTTTTAAAAAGAATTAATGCTATTATCGCCATAATGAGGGATGTTGAAAAGACGCAAACCAAACCAACTGTAGCTATGATTCAATCCCTTTTTGAAACGGAAGAGTCAATCAAGAAACCGCTTATTATAGAAAAGAAGTATGCAGAAGAAAAGAAAGAAGTACGCTTTTGTGAAAAGCAAAGTTCAAGTAATCAACTCTAATTTTTTGAGCTATGTACATAACAATAACACCTCAAAAACTGGGTAACAATTATTCACAAAGTTCAGCTGATTTTGTCGAGTATTTAGAGAAGGAAAATGAAGGTTTGGAACAGCAGGATATGGAACATTTTTTCAATCAGTATGGCGATGAAATTTCGGCTGAAGAAGTAGTCAAAGAAATTGACGGAAACACAGCAAAATTAAAAAAGACAGAACCCAAGTTTTATTCGATTACGGTCAGTCCTTCAAAATACGAATTGAGAAAATTACAGAACAATAGCCAAGATTTAAAACGATACACCAGAGAACTGATGAAGGATTATGTTACCAGCTTCAATCGGGAAATCAATGGACGGCCGATTACAATAAACGATATAAAATACTTCGCTAAAATTGAACATCAACGAACCTTTAAAGGAACGGACAAGCAGATAAGAGAGAACCAGCCTTTTGCTACCAAAATATTGCAACTCAAAACGGAAATCCGAAATATAGAGGAAGGACGAGCTGAAGGGAATATTAAAAAGATGAGAACCAAAATTGCCAGATTGGAAAGTCAGGCACCACATCGGCAAAATGGAAAACGTATAGTTCAGGGAATGGTAAAAGACGGGAACCAAAGCCACATTCATATCATCGTGAGTAGAAAGGATGCTTCCAATTCGGTCAGCCTTTCTCCAGGGAGTAAGCACAAAGCTTCTGAAGTTGAAATGCACGGTAAGAATGTCAAGCGTGGTTTTGACAGGGATAAATTCTTTGAGAACGCAGAAAAAACATTTGACAAGACTTTTGGCTATAAGCGCAACTTCGCTGAGACGTACAAGGCACGGAAGGATTTTGTGAAAAATCCCAAGCTCTACTTTGCTGCCTTGATGAAATTACCTGCTAATGAAAAAGCATTGGCTTTTAAAATGATGAATAGAACCGGATTGCCCTTACCACCTAACATCCCTTTAAGCCAAGCACAAATTGCACTTCGGGTTTTCAAGCGCCTAAGACACGGTGCAGAAGTAGCCATAAAATCAAGTTCCATCGGAATCTAATTGGAATGCAGATAGATAATCTCATAACAACATTTTCAATTATTGGTTTTGCCAGTACTGTTTTTTATGCGATATTTCGGATAAGCAAGTATGCGTTTCTTTTGAATATAGCAATGCTTTTATTTCTCTTATTTTATATTTCTGAAGGGAATCAATTAGTATTGGTATTGTTGTATTTGGTGTGTCCGCTAATGCTAATTAATACAGGAATGTATGTTTTTCTGCATAAATCTGAAGACAAACAAAATGGAAATACTAAATACCAAGTCAGTTTTTCTACTAATAAAGGAAACTTCAAACTGGATAATATTAAACGTGGCGCATCCGTCATCGGATCCGCCGGAAGCGGAAAAACTGAAAGTGTCGTATATGGATTTCTAAAGCATTTCCGTAAAGAGAATTTTTGTGGAATTATTCACGACTACAAGGATTTTGAACTTACTGAAATGGCATACCCATTGTTTAAGGATAGTGATATTCCGTTTAAGGTCATTTCCTTCGATAAAATTATCCATCGGGTAAATCCTATTGCACCTCGCTATATAGAGAACGAGGAAAGTGTAAACGAGGTGTCAAGGGTATTGATTGAAAATCTTTTGGAGCAACGAGAATCTGGAACAACAGGTACTACAAAATTTTTTAACGACGCGGCCGAAGGATTGATAGGTGGTTTGATTTGGAAATTGAAAACCGACTATCCCAAATACTGCACGCTACCACATTTGATAGCAATTTATCAGTTATTGGACACGGACAGCCTTATTCAGTTTTTGGAAACCAATACTACATCGAGAGCAATGGCAGATGCTTTTATAAGTGGCAAGGATTCTGACAGGCAAACTGCTGGTGTCAAAAGTACCTTGGCCAATGCACTAAAGCGCATTAGTACACAACGTATATTTATGGCTCTCTCTGCAGATGAAGTGCCTTTGAATATCAATAGCGAAGATAATCCTGCCATCATTTCCGTAGTGAACAATCCAAAATATGAGACATCATATTCGCCCGTAATTGCAACCATTGTTCACACTATTACAAAACAAATGAGTGTGCGTAATTCCAGACCTTCGTTTTTGTTGATGGAAGAAGCACCGACTATACGCCTTTTGAATATGCACCGTATTCCAGCGACCTTACGGAGCTATGATATCGCCACTATTTATGTAATGCAGGACAAAATCCAAAACGATATGATGTATGGCGACAAGGCAAGTAAGGCGATTTTAAGCAATTTGTCCTATCAGTTTTTTGGAAAGGTAAACGACCCGGATACTGCAAAATACTATGAACGCTTTTTTGAAATTATTAAAAACCCGACGAAAAGTATTAGTCGTGGGCATAATCTCGATTTTGATACACGTATTACGACTGGAGAAAAGGAAATTCCAAAGATAAGATCTGACGTTTTTTTCAGATTAAAACAAGGTGAGTTTATTACTTATGCTGATGGCAACGATAAGAAAGTTCAGTTTAAATTGGCTAACATTAAACGAGAGTTGCCAAAGGAATCGAAGCAATTTTCTCAGGCTGATTTAGCGGCGAAATTTGAGAGGGTTTATGAGGAAGTTAGGTCGATTTTTAAGTAGCTTTTTTATTAGTTTAATTAAAATATCATGGTCAGAATATGAGTGATGAATCTATACATAAAACGAGTAATTGCTTTATCCAATTTTTTGGAATATTTCCAAATAATAGTAAAACTTCAATTATCAAAATCACAAAATCATTTGTACCTTTGGAATTAATTTAGCTTATAACTAACTATCAAGTATTTTGGACAACTTTCGATATGATTAATTTTAATTTAATAGAAAATTTAGGTTTGGATAAAGCCGTATCTGTCACTTCGGATCCTATTCAAGTTTCTGATAGTCAAATGGTTGTAATTAATCAAGTCAAAGACTTCGGTATTGATGAAATTTACTTCAGTACTGATGAAAATAACAATAGTTTCCCCGCGGTTTTTTTAAAAAAGGTTGAAAGATTTGATGACCATGCGCTTCATCAGGTTGCGAAGGCGCAAAAAAAAATATGGAACTTCAAAAAGGTAATTTTTCTATACGTTTATTCGGAAACTGAAATCCGTATCTACAACTGTGCAGAAAAACCTCTCATAATCAAATCAGACGATTTTGACTATAAAAAGGAGCTTAAAACACTCGAAATTGAGTCTTACAAGTTCAAGGACAAAACCAAAATCAAACAGCTTCAAAACCTTTTTTCAACCATTGCCATTGATACAGGTATTATATGGACATTGGCGGAAGCCTATGAAATAAGAAAGAAGATAAGTCTTCAAAGAAGGGTTGATAAATACCTTGTAGAGAGCCTTACCTATACCGCCAAGCAATTGCAGGAAGAAGGGCTAGAAATTGACTTTATTCATAAAATAATAATGCGCTCTCTATTTCTTTTGTATTTGGAAGACAGAGGTGCAACGGATGAAAAATTTTATTCTGAAATAAAAAAAGGAGCTAAGTCTTATTTTGACATTCTAGACGATACTGATAAAACATATTCTCTTTTTCAAAAATTAGAAGAATACTTTAACGGTAATGTTTTTACAGTTGATAGTAATGAATCTATTTCCAAAGAGCATTTGCTGATTATCAAAAAGTGTTTTATAAATGGTAATGATAATTCCATTCAGCAAAATCTATTTGAAGATTTACGCCTATTCGATTTCAGTATTATTCAAATAGAATTATTGAGTGAAATCTACGAGAATTTCTTAGCTGAAATAAACCCTGCCTTAAAGCAAGATACAGGCACATTTTACACACCGCCCTCTCTGGTTGAACTTATATTGAATGAGAAATTACCAATATCTAGGTCGGAAAAAGAATTTAATGTTAAGGTATTAGACCCAACGTGTGGTTCGGGTATTTTTTTGGTTGAAAGTTTTAAACGGTTGGTCAAGCGACACGAAAATGCCAATGGAGAAAAACTTACGGACTTTAATGAATTGAAAAAACTACTTACGGATAATATCTTTGGTATAGAGATACATCCTCAGTCCATCAAAGTAACAGCTTTTAGCCTTTATCTGGCTTTGGTGGATAACTTAAATCCCAAAACAATTTGGCAAAATAAGGATTATCGCTTACCATATTTGATAAATGACCCTACTGATGATACCCTGTTTGAGCAAGGTAACAATCTGTTTCGAAGTGATACTATTCGGCAAAATCCGGAAGTAGAACAAATAGACTTTGATTTGGTGGTTGGAAATCCGCCTTTTGGTACTAAGAACCTATCCCAATCTATTCGAGATTATAGCGATAAATTTGGCTTCGCTAAAGAAATGGTTCTTCCATTTTTACACAAGGCGACAACCTTTTCTGAAAACGGGGAAATAGCATTGATTTTCAATACCAAAATCCTTACCAATACCAAGATAACATATCAAAATTTTAGGAAGTGGCTTTTCAACGAGTGCTATGTTGAGAAGATATATAACTTTTCTATATTGAGGAATGCACCAAAAGACTTTGGAGGTCAATTATTTGGTTCGGCTACAGGACCAATAAGTATTGCATTTTACAGAAAAAATGAACCAAAGAAAAAATCTAATACAATTGTCTATTATGCCCCTAAGACATACATTAAATCCAATGTGATAGAAGGTGTTAGCATTGATGGTACAGATTTGAAATATCTTCCTCGTGAAGAATGCAAAAAACCGACTTCAAAAATTTGGAAAATTGCAATGTGGGGTGGAATAGGAGATATTAATTTAATACAAAAACTCAATACTTCAGACAGTCTTGAACAGTTTATTTCGGATGAAAAAATTTACAGAGGCTCTGGGTTACAATTTTTGAATAATTCTACTAAGAATCCAAAAGTAGACAACGAAATTCCAAACAGATATATTGCCCCTTCAAATATTAGACGTTACGTTTCACATTCATTTTCAGATTTGAATTCTGGACTTACTCAGAGATCAAAGGAAATATATGCTAAATATTACGATGTACAAGTTGAGGACTTACCCACGATTAACGTGTTTAGGCGTGTGGGTGCAAAGAAAACTTATTTTGCGCCACATATTTTAATAAAGGAAGGTCTTTCTAATTGGAAAATTTGTGCTTCATACGAAGATGAAGCCTGTTCGTTTAACAGTAAAGTTTTAGGACTTAGTCACTCAGACTCAAAAGTACTCAAAGGATTAACTTGTTTTATAAACTCAAAACTTGCCTATTATTATCTTTTTTTATGTTCTGCATCTATTGGAATCGAGAGAGAAGAAATCAAACCAAATGAAGTTTATAGACTACCATTTTCTTTGACTAAAAAAAACTTATATCATCTTGCTAACATTTATGATAAGATGATAATTGAGGGATCTAAAATTTTCAACACTAACTCAAAAAAGTTTGAAAGGGAAATTGATAGGTATATCTCTAAATGCTTTGATTTTTCAATCGATGAAAGTTTAATTGTAGACAATTTTGTAGAATTCACAATTCCATTATTAATCAAGAAGCATCAATATGTCCTCGGTCCAACCAACAAAAATGAAATTCGAGATTATGCTAGAAAAATTTCAAAGTATTTAAACGACTTCGTGCAAAGCCAAAATCTATATGCTAACTGTACTGTTTATGAAAATATAAATCATTTTTCACCTTTAATGATAATCAAAATTATGTTTGGAGATTCTGAAAAGGAAGTTTCAATATCTACTGTAGATTTACAAGACATTTTGCGGGATTTGGATAAAGAACTATGGCAAAAGAAAGCAACTAATATCTATTTCAGAAAAAAATTAAACTATAAGACAGGTAACGAGATTTTTATTGTTCGTCCCAATCAGAAACGATTCTGGACTCAATCGATGGCGATTGAGGATGCTTCAGAATTAATACTGGAAATCCTTAATGAAGTATAATAAATGGGATTAAACAAAGTAATAGTTGCCAACTTCAAAAGAGGCTTTGAAGAAAAATGCTTTCAGCTGATAACAGAATCTTATGTTTCAGCTATGGAAACCAAGTTCATCAAACTGAACTGGGATGAAAATGACATTACTTCAGAATTACACGAACACATTAAGGAAAATCCGCTAAGATTAAAGTGGAGCATCGTTACGAATGTTGAGCAGCATTTACCGAAAGATGATATAGGTAAGGAAAAGGGGTTTGCAGCAAAACTGCCTAGAATAGACCTTAGATTGGTAACTATAAATTCATCCTTAGAATATGAATACTATATGGAGGCCAAAAACCTTAAAGAGAAAGATTCTGGCTTAAAACGACGTTATATTGATACTGGAATTAACAGTTTTGTTTCCAAGAAATATGAAAACGGATGCCTACTTGGGTATGTTCTTGAAGGAGATTTAAACAATACCGTGGATGGAGTTAATACACTTTTAAAGAAAGACAGCAGGCAGTCTGAATTTTTGAAACCTAAAACCAATTATTTACACGATAAGTATTACGAATCGGAACACGTTGATGATTTGGTGATAAGGCATTTTATGTTCGATTTTACCATTTTAAATAGTGTTTAAAAAGAGCCTTTTTCCCTAGGCCCTTTATTAATCACTTTCCACTGGCCATCTTCTTTAACCAATTTAAAAATACCAGGTTTAGGGTCATAGGCTGTGAAATATTTTATCTAGGTTATTTCACCAACCATAGCTTCATCAATAATCTTGAAGTCGGATTTTAAATTTTTATCCTGAACGAACATTTCTTGAATGCTGGAAAGATTCGCATAGCCCTCTGCAATAGTATGCTTTTTTAGAGAAACTTTATCACCGTAATAAAAACTTTCGGCAACAACTTTAGCAGTTTCAGTAGGAGACATATCTTTATTTCCTCAACAGGAGATGAAGAGCGACACAAGTAGACAAATGACTAAATTTTTCATAATACTATTAATTTGGGTTATTGATATATCTATGTGAAATTTTAAGTTCAATATTGCGCTCGCCGCCTTTCTCGTTCAATTCCAAAATTACCCTGCGCTCATTTGATAATGAGAATTTAGGCATCACGTAAACCAATCGTACCATTTTGCCTTCCACGATTTTTGAAAGCAAGAGATGTTTGTAAATAGGTTCTTGGTACAAACGCTGTAATGATTTTCTTTTTCCCTTTTGTCGCGTTTCGATTGAGAGGTTTAAAAAATTCAAATCGTAATCCATTGAAGAATTATTCTCAATCCGCATAACAAAGTAGAGCTCTTCTTTATCAAAAACAATATTTTCAATAGTCAAGACAATGCCTTGAGTACGCTTCTTAATTCGACCAACACGCTGGTTACTATTAAGAAGATAGGAGCAGAATTTTTGATAGTAATAAGTTCTGTTATCTATATTTTCTTCTGTAGAAACAACCTGAATCGAATCAGGTATTATTGGCTTTTCATTCCCAATACTACTCGATAATGGGATAAAATAATTGAGCTTTGACAGTTGCTTTTTATAACTAACAATATACGAAAAAATTGAACCATTTTTACTGACTACCAGAAGATTACTGTTTTTACCAGGCTTTGCCTGAAGTAGTCCAAAATATTGTTCCTTTTCACGATTATAAGTAAATACAAAATTATCCGAACCGGTTATGCCTTGGCGTATGGGTTCGGGGAAAAACAGGGCAACGTTTTTGGTGTCGTTTGCATAAATGGTATCGAGAACTAAATTTGTTTGCGATTTAGTCTGTGCCAAGCACAAGAGAGGTGTAAAAGCAGAATTGACAAGAGCTAAAATGATGATATATTTTTTCATAAGTGTGGTTTTTAAATGCCCATTAGGGACTTCATAATTTTGGTTTTAGAATTAATTTGTAATTATTGAGCACAGTTACCTTCACACTTCGGTTACTACGTCTGAAAACCTGTGTAATTCCACTTACTTGAGGAACAGTAGGAATATTGATGTCGCCAATAACATCATCTAAAACTTCCGTGGTAGCCTCTGCCCGAAAATTGTTTTGTACATAAATGCCCTCACTGCCATCCAATAAATCAAATGCCTTGAGTTTAGTAGGATGATGATTTATGTTCTCAATTTCGATTAAGGCACGATTTGGTTGAAAACTGATAAACCCAAAAACGGGTGTATTCTTTGGTATAAGCTTACCATTGATAGTTGCTGATTTGGTAAGCCGCATTCGTAATCGGGTATTCGCTTTGACAACCTGGTCGCCATCAACCACTACATAAATCGTTTCATCTGTGTTGCCAATTACCGAAACTTCATTGGGTTTAGGCGAAGCGGCAAAGAACAGTTGATGTTCCAGCCCCAATTCCTTAGCCAGAATTTTTTGTTCACGCTTTAGTTCAGCTGAGTCGATTCGTGGCGTGTGCTCTTGTACGACTTTTTTTTGTCCTAAGTTTCGATACTTCTTTTTAGAATATTGAATCCTACTAGCATTGTATATACTATCCACGATACGTTCTTTTTCGAGTTCGGGTAAATCAGGATTGTAAAGACCTGTGGAGTCTAAAAGTTTTTCATCATATATGCTAGGTGCGTTATTCTCGCGCACTTCCTTTAAATCATTGATGGCATCCAATTTTGAGTCATATTCTTTTTGGTTTTCGTCCAAGTCAGGTACTAAGACCTGTTTAAGATTCTCATTTTCAATATCGTCATCGCCCATAACCATCATAGAGTAGGAAATGAGGAATATGAAAATTACAGCTAATACAGATGCAAAGACGATTTTGTTCTTATTTATCTTCATAATTATAGTTTTTAAGTGCTTATTATCGACTCAACTTTCGTTGTTTATTTTCTTTAAGGTGTTCTCGAAATAGTCCGTAATTAACAAACCGTGTGGATTGTTTGGAAAGTTTCTGTCAACTAGAATTAAGTTTCCGCTAGAAACCAATTCGTAGGTGTCAATTATTGAACCTCTATTGATTTCAAAAATGGTAACAGTCCTAAAGACATACATTCCGTTTTGTTCTTCGATTTGTGAATCTATGCTCAGTACTTTTTGAACTAATGAATATTGCAGTAATCGGTTGTAGACACCATCAGCTTTTTTCTGGCGATAGAGGTTATCCACAGAACTGTTACCTAGCCACAGAGCTTTTTCAAGATTCCGTTCGTAGTTGCTGGCATCGATATTATAGAAATAGTTGTGGAACAGGTCTAAATGGGCTAAGGCCTCGACCTTGAAATTTTCTTTTTGCGTGACGAGCTTGAGCGGAATAATACTACCATCAGTATTTATGGCAAAGGCACTATTAAGTGCTTCCCTATTCGTTTTAAAAGCCATCCAAAGCGAAAAAGTGCTAGATAGCATTGCAAAAATGACAACTGTCAACACGATAAATCTGTTCAACTTTAAAACTGCATAGATGTTTTTGTAATGTGTTTTCATTTTCGTTGGATTTAACTGGTAAATAATCTGAGGGTAAATGATGTGGCGCGCTTATATAATTTAAACTTTAGAAACACAATGAATCCAACCGAGCCAAGCTGAACCACAGGTGCAAAAAAGCCCTGGCCAATATCTGTTCCAAACAGGTTAGTCCAGAAATTCGTATTGATTTCATTATAGAGCGCATTTACAAATATGTTGACAAGGAAGAAGGCCGGCACCAACATATAGACCGCAGCGTACAATTTGAAAAATGTGTATGCAAGTGAACGGAACTTTTCAAAAACAGCAAGGCTTATGATCAATGGAAAAAAGGCCTGCATGATACCCAATAGGAAAAAACGTTCAGCGAGAAATAAGGGATATATGAACAGGTCCAAAATCCATAGTATAATGCCAATAATAAAAGCTAGTATTTTGAATCCATAAAGAGGTGTAACCAACGCTTCATACAATAACGTCATAGCATTTTTAGCAGCATCGATTAGGTTAACGTCTTCTTCTATTGGTATATCTTGCATTTGTAGAGGAAGTAATGCAGGTGCCGTACCACGATATTGCGCTTCAATAGAAACCAATATGCCATCAAAGAAACCCAATACCTGAGTAGAAAAGATAACCAGGAGAACTATGGCAAAATTCTTAGCCAGTTCCCCTGGACTCAACCCCCAAGTGTAACCGTCCTTATCCGCAATACCTTCGTTATATTTTTTAAGGATATTGACTAGAAAGAACAATACAGCTAGCGTTTTCATTCCTGCAATGGTGTATTGCGAGAAGCTACTATTCTGTATCGTTTGAAAAACGGTGTCGATATATTCCAATCCGATTGACATTTCTTTTAATACTTAGTTTCTCGGTTATTGATCTTATCCTGCATTTTTCTAAATGAAATAATATCACGATAGCGTTTCGTCTTTGTTATGATATTTGAAACCATTTCCTTTGACTCCTGTTCTTTCTCTTTCAACACTTCAGCACGTTCAGCATCAGACATCTTTAGATTATCACTAGATAAGATTTCACCCATAAAATCAACCGTATCCAAAGAATTTTGCACTATGGCATCGAATGATTCTGCGACCCGTGTAACTTCCTCGGGTTTTATGTATGGCGAGTTTAAGATGTCCTGTAAATCGTTTTGCATTATATTGATAAGACGTTGATTGTTTTGTGCAATTTCCTCAACTGCTTGTAACTGTTGAACAACGCTAGATACTTTTTCTATAGCGTCTTTAGCATCTTTTAGGAATTTTACAGACTTAATCATTTCGGCTGTCTGCTTTCCTGACTCTATAAGTTGTTTTACCAAGCTTACAAAGTTGGTATTGTCATAAACTGGCATTCCTTGGGCGTTAGTAGTATTGGGTAATAGAAGGGCAACTGTTAAGAATAGCCCGAATAAGATTGTTTTGATTTTTGTTTTACTCATTAAAGAGTATTTGTTTTGGTATTTGTGAATCTTCGATTTCATAATATTATGTTTTAGATGTGAATTCTTTTATAGCTAATTCCATATCATTGGTCTTTTCATAAATGGTCATTATGGACTCATTTTCCTGTCCATCAGTTAAATAAGCTGCATACACTTCTTTAGGAACTTCAAGCCTAAAAATGTTGCTTTCCTTGCCTATTTTGATGAACATTTCCGTGTATTTCCGTGGTCCGGATAGGTTATTTTTGATGGACTTTAATTGGTTCAGGTCGTGACTTGATAGATTGAGCCTCTTGACCAATTCGTCATAACCTTTTTCGTTGTTTAGGCTATAGATGACTTGTGTGTTTTCAAGAATACTAGCTGATGTTGAATTGTTGGGAAGCTGATTAATGGACTGAAGGATAATACCAATAGCACCATTCTGTTTACGGATGGCTTGATAGTAGAATTCCACACTTTCCAGTACGTTATCAAACTTCAGTTGTTTTGCAAATTCATCGAACAAGATGATGCCCTTTTCAGCCCTGTTTTTCCAAATAGTTCTTTGGATGGCAGACTTGATGAGTTTGAGCATTACAGACAGGATTTCCTTGTTGTTCTTAACTTCATCTAGTTCAAAAATAATCAATCGCTTATCTTCAATTTTATAAGTCAGGTCTTCGCTAACTTCAAAAAGGAAACTATATAGACCATCGCCGACATATTCAGACATTACGTGCAAAAAGCTGGTAATATTGAAATAGTCTGGATGGATTTTTAAGGTGTTCAGAAGGTCTTTCTGATTCCTCTCTATAAAATTGTAGAAACCATCCAGTGAATGATTTTCTAAAGTATTGTTGTAATAGTGGCGTAATATCTTTTTTACCGAAACCGATTGTGCCTTTGTTACTTTTAAATCTAATGCGAACAGTTCAAACAGAAAGACTGATAAATCTTCCAGTCGTTCAGGTGTCAAGTCATTCGTATCACTTATATAAAAAGGATTGATTCCGAGATTTTTACCACTTTCATAACGAAGCACGGTATATTTCTCAGGATAGAGTTTGGCAAATTTTGTGTAGGATCCGCCGAGGTCAATTATGACCAGACGGACGTTACTTTCAAAATATTGCCTTAGTATATTGTTTGCCAAGAATGATTTACCCTCACCCGTTGGGGCGAAAATGGCAAAGTTGCGTGCCTTGATACGCTTCTTACGCTCGTCCCATACATCCTTTAAAACGGGGATATTATGTTCACGGTCGTTAAAGATGATTCCGGTTTTATCAGTCTTATAATTGGTATTGTTGATGAACAGGCATAAGGCGTGCTTTAAATCGCTAACATATAAATCGTTGTTTGAAAAGTTTGAAGAGAAACAGCAGTAACTATTCAATATATAATTTTTGCGTTCCTCGCCTCGCGGATAGTATGGAATGATATCCAACTCTTTGAACTCAGTCTTTATTTTAGAAGTAATTCTATCTAGCTCTCTGGCTTCCCGAGCCCAATACACAATATTTAAATGGCCACGAATAACGCGTGCATTGTCATCGGCATTGATTTGGTCAAGAATGTGCTGAATTTTTCCAAGTACGACTTTGTTTTGTGAGCCGAAGTTGGAACTCTTGTTCAGTTCTTCGACTTTCTTATCCAACAGTTTACGCCATTTCTGTTTGTCATCCAAATAGAGGATTTGATTGACAATATGGTTTTCATTAAGCGTAAGCCCTAAACCATCAATAAACCCTTGATGAAATACAAAATCGTCAGAAGTGAATTTCTCATTGGTCTTGCTACTCTGTACACTTTCGCCAAAGCACAGTTCGCTATTGATGGCCAGGGCATCAAAATAGTTTTCACCGATATTGACGCTTTTTTTATCTAATATGATATCAGTATCAAACCCCTCATTGAAACCATTGAAGTAGTCATTTGTAAGTTTTTGTATGTCGCCAGCATTATGGGGAACAAAAGTCATTTTCCGACTATTGTTTATGAAAGAAACCGAATCACCGACAGAACCTATGAAGCTCTTAACATTGTCATCTAATTGTTGAACAGTCCCTTTGGAAACTTTTCGGAAAGGGTTGACATATTTTGGATTGTTCAGGGCTTTATTCTTAGTGAGTGTAAAGAACAGAAAGCAACGATGTTCCATATAACTACGCCCTTTGAAATGGTCGTGTGTCGCTTTTTCTAAAAACGTCGTATTCGGAAGTGCTTCTGAAGTATAAATTTTTTTTAGGTATATATCCTGTTTATGAACCACTGTGCCTATTGGAAGCGATTTCAATGCTTGAAACCAGGCACCGTGTATATCCTCAAAGTCTTTTTCTGATAAGGAATAGATTTCTGGTAATGTTCCTTCATAGCATAGGACAACATTACCGTTATTGGCAAATATGATATTGTCCTGAATATCCGTAATAGGTTGATATGCCGAAAGGTTAATCTTGTTCATAATCAAAGCCAGAGTTTCTTTTGTTACTAATTATTCTTGGGAAGGCTTTAGCTATCTGAAATAGTTGTGAGTTATGGGTTATTCTGGTCAGGGCTACGTACAAGGCAGCGTTAAAAACCAATACGCCAATTATTATCCCAAAACTGAAAGAGAAGATGATAATAAGTAGCGATGCCAAAATAGAAGCCATCATTAGAGCAAAGAGAGAAACAGGCAGGCCAAAAATGACCGCCCCTTTCCTAATGTTTTTATAGATCTCGTAGCGCTTCATTTACACTACAATTCCTATTAGGTATGTGAAGATGCCGACAACGGCTCCAGCAATCAAAACAAAGACGAGTACTCTAGTAATTCCTTTTTTAAGGTCTGCATTTTCACCAAAGAAATGACCTGCATTGAACAAGAAGCCAACTAAGAAAATGACACCAAGTAGAATTGGGAAAATAGCTCTTATGGTATCGCCCACATCGTTAACGGAATCTTCAATTCCACCAATTTGAGCAAAAAGTGATGTTGAGAGCAACGATAAAAAAGTTGCTAAGTAGATTGATTTTTTCATAATAAAACTGTTTAGATTTTTTATTCATTTTCTCTTTCTGAAATTTACATATATTTGCTTGTAAATATCTAAAAATCAAATATTTGTGAATAAAATATTATTTGAAATCAATTGAATTCAATTACCATTATTTGGCATCAAATTCTATGGGTTTTTTAAGGAAAGTTGTTGATAACCCAAAAATTAAAAATGAAAAAAGTCCTCAAAAACGTCAGTTTTGTCTTTTTACTTCTAAAAATGTGCATCGTTTTTGGACAAGTAAGAGGTACTCAAAAACGAATTGTAATTGACGTTGGACACGGAGGAAAAGATTCGGGTGCAATAGGAATAAATAAAATCCAAGAAAAGGACGTCGTATTGAATATCGCAAATGCTATTTTGGAGCTAAATAATGGGTTAAAAAACCCTCATGACATTTATTTAACCAGGTATAGTGATACGCTTATTTCGTTATCAGATAGAACAAGGCTGGCCAAAGCTCTTAAAGCAGATTTATTTGTTTCTCTGCATTGCAACCATTCGGATAATGTAAATGCGAGAGGAGTAGAAGTTTATGCTTCGCACCAACAAAATAGTAATTTAAAGGAATCTATTTATATAGGTTATAAAATCGAAAAAGCCCTTTGTAAAGAAATTGGATATAAGAGTAGAGGTGTGAAGTTTTCCAATTTTCAAGTACTTCGGGAAACGACAGGCCTTTGTGCTTCAGTCCTTTTGGAATTGGGATTTTTGAGCAATAGCGATGAAGGACGTTATATTTCAGATTCTAAAAGCATCCAATTAATTGCCAAAACTATTTTGAAATCTATGCAAAACTAATATTATTATGAAAGACCTATTTTTAGAAATAACCAAGAGTCTAAAAGCAATTGTAATCCAATTTATTTCAGAAGTGATTTTAATATATAAATCATTAAGAAGCTAGATTACTTTCGTTTATCTCCTGCATTTTTATCAAAGGCAATCAAATTGAACAGTTCTCGCATTCTACTTCGAACACGGTTTCCATACCGTTCTTCCAATTCCTCTGCATTAAGGTTGGTAGTTGCGTGGGTTTTAATTTTATGTTTGGTATCTAAGTAAAGTTCATAACGAGAGAGTAGTACTTCACCCATTACGTTTAAATCCTTGCCGTAAAACCGACCCACTGGTTCTACGCCTAAATCATCAAAACAATAGAATTTGGTATTGCCATATTCTTCAACAGTTTTAAAGCCTAAATGGTTAAAACTAAACGTCACGTTTCTACAGGGAATCATTTCATAAGGTCGTTGCATTGGTACGATATGTCGTAATAATTTCATCAAACTGGTCTTACCACATCCAATAGGCCCTGAGAGCAAAATACCTTTATTGATATCAATTCCGTAAGATTCGCAATTACTCTTGTCCCTTATGAAGTAAGAACAGAGTTTTAGCAAAATATCTTTGTCCTCGTCGTAAATCCTGAATTTTTTACCAAAGAGCAACTTACCCTTGGCATTCAAATAAATCAAGATTTTTGGAAAGTCGTAGATTACACTTTTTCCATCAAATTTCCCTAGCGAATACTCCACGCCACCTTCGGTAATTTTAGAGGGGTTGCCCATAATCTTTGTTTTTAGTGGTTCGCAAGTTGTCCTTGATTTGGGATGCCTGATTTTTGTTTTGTTTGTTTTCAGATTCGAACAATTCGGCTCTATCCATCCAGTTGATGGCCACTGCTCGCCAATCGCGGATTGGTTCATCATTACCAGTATGCCAATTTCGGTTGGTGTAGTGCTGGTAAAATTTTTCAGCTTCTGTGATATTAAAATTCTTTTCCTCAAAAAAATCGACAACGGCCTGACAGTCCTTTG
This sequence comes from Tenacibaculum sp., assembly GCF_048269885.1. NCBI lineage: Bacteria > Pseudomonadati > Bacteroidota > Flavobacteriia > Flavobacteriales > Flavobacteriaceae > Tenacibaculum > Tenacibaculum sp. Next base: position 122,247 of record NZ_JBLWTZ010000004.1, read on the forward strand.
GCTGTTTTATAAAGTTTTCTTGTTTGGTATTGTTTGTATTAGGTACCACTGCTTGTCCATTGGCGGGACGGTGTTGGTACACTGCTTGTACATTTTTGGGATGGTGGTGTCCCTCAAGCGGTACACCTCTGGGATAGTACTGCTCTGCAAGCTGTTCCAATATGGGATTGTACTGTCCCGTAGCTGGTTCATCACCTGTACCTATAATGGACATCTTGATTTTACTGCCTTTATACGGATTGTTGGAAGGAAAGTAATATAGATATTCCCACGAGTGAAGTTCGGTTATGCATCGATGGTAAGTTGATTTTGACCCAATTTTGGCCACTCGCATAAGTTCCCTACGGTTTACATAGAATTCGTCCGCAAAACGACAGCTATTCCATTCTTGGAATAATGCCATATACAGACTGATATGGGTTGGATTTAGGCGGTCATCAAAATAGAACTTTTCAAAAGCCGCGTTAAGTAGCTTTATGTAGTTCATTAGTTAAGGTTTTTTACCGTGTTGAATACGGTTGGCGGACATTATGTTTTGAATTTCTTCTGCATCATAATAAATAATGCCACCAACCTTTGTATAGGGTAGTGTTCCATTGATACGAAGATTTTGCAGTGTGCCAGGACTTACTTGTAATAAATCCATGACCTCAGAAGATTTAAGATACCTCTTAAGTTTGCCTGTAGCTTGTTTTGACAATAATTTTTTAATGTCATCGAGTAATTCCATTTTAAATTCTCGAAGATCCTCAGTAGTTATAATAGACGTCGGCATAATAGAACGATTTTTAATGAAAGAGACTATCATATCCCTGTCGATAAATTTGATAGTCTCTAATCTGATTTGACTTTCGTTCTACAAAAATGAATTGTTTTATTGGATTTTAATCCCAACGAACACCCAAGTTGGGTGATTTTACTTATTCATTTTCAATGGTTTAAATTGGTTTGGTTTAGTGTTTGATATTAAAATTGTCTATACTAAATGATGATAATTAAAATTAATTTGATTTTTTCCCAAGTACTACCCAACTTGGGTGAAAATTTAACATTTTATGTACATCAATAAACTACCCATCAGTTTCTTCCATACGTCTTAATAATGTCATCTTTAATCTGTCTATAAACTTGGTTTGGTCAATCTTCCGTTCTCTTATTTCAAGAAAGGTTCTATACACGTTACCGAGATTAAGGTTAAAAATTTCCTCACAAGCTGATGCCATTTCCTTAATTCCAGCCGTTCCACTCTTAATAGCACCAGATGCCTGTAACGCATAAATTAATTCTATCAAATCTGTTTTAGAAGCAGTCCACCCAAGCCGATCTCCATTGGCTAGTGTGTTAAGATTATTAATCCTACCTAAACGAATATCCCTTAAATTACTTAATTCTTGCACATAATGATTAATTAGCAAGTCATAAGCAATAATTTTAGCAACTGCATTGTCGTGGCTTGTAGAAAACTCTGCGTCAGTATAAAAATGAGAAGTGTCTGACACTAAATTGATTTTATCATTTCCTCTAAGAAAATAGAATTCATCTAGAACTGTGGATTCCTCTCTATAATATTTAATAAAGTCCAAATTTCGCCTATTGTTTTCTTGAAGCTTCTTAATTTCTATATCAATAAACTCTTGCTGTGACTTTATGGTACCTGCTGGTCTATGGATCATGAAATAATAAAGTTTGGCATAAAACTTTAAACGACTATAAACATAAGGTTTCTGTTTTTTAAAGAATGTGATCTCTTCTTGTTTGTTCGTAAATTCATTTTCCCTTACACATATTCGTAATTTTTGCAAATACATTCTAGAAATAGAAATTCCCTTCTCAATATTACTGAAATCATTAAGGTTGGATTCTTCGATTATTTGGATTTCGTCCTTATAGTCATTTAAAATTTTATCGATTAACTTGTACAAAATACTTTGAGCTTTAAAGGTTTAGTTTTCCATAATTGAAGTGTGGTTAAGATCATCTTCACCTTCGTATGGAGTTTTGAGAAAGAACAGAATTCCTATGACTCCCAAAACAATGCTCCCAGCAATTATAAAGGGATAATAAAACCCACCTGCAGTCAGCCAAGTCCCTAAAACGGGACCTAGGATCTGACCAATACTGTTGGTTGAACTCTGTATGGAAATGTTTCTGCCAGTATTTTTCTTTGATATTAGTGAAACCGCAGAAAGCAGATTAGGTGTTATCATCGCACCTCCGGCAGCAAACACAATAATTAATCCATAAACTAAAAACTCACTATTGAAAAAAGGAAAGGCAATTAAAGATATTCCTACTATTAACAACCCTAGAGCAATTTGTTTTTTAGTAGATAAAACCTTCTCTCCATAACTTGCAAAAACTGGTTGTAAAACTGCCATAACAGAACCGCATAACATAAACCCAATTCCGACTTGATTACTGTTAAAACCTAGTTCATCTTTACCATAGATTGAAAATACTGTTTCAAAAAGCGTTACTACAAATTGGATGATAAATGACAAAACCAGTAATATGACAAAATATTTGGTGAAGGTGAATTGTAAATTCACTTTTTGAGTTGTGAGTTTGCTAATTTTACTTGTGTTTTTAAGTCGTTTTAACACAACAAGAAGAACAATAAACCCTAATAGTGCGACAAACAGAAAAGGGACTGAAAAACGATTGAAATGCAATTGCCCAATTGAGTAATTTAAGTGTAGATTAGTTTGGGAAAGAAGGCCGCCAAGTACAGGTCCAAAGATAACACCAGAACTTACCGCTACACCAGACCAAGACATTATTTTCGTTCTTCGTTTTTTTGAGGTAATATCACTTAAGTAAGCATTACTTACAGGAATAACAGAAGAAGTAAAAATACCACCAAAAATACGTGCTACATAGAGCATTGTAAGCGAAGTCGCTAAACCAGTAAGTAATTGCATTATAACAAAGCCTATAAGACCGATGATGATAATAGGTTTTCGACCATACCTGTCTGATAGTTTTCCCCAAAGTACTACGAATAGGAGCTGAAATAATGGATAAATACTCGTTAAGAGACCAACATGGAAATTAACTAAATCTGTATCTAAATTAGCTTTTAAAGCCAATCTTTCGGTGTAGTAAGGAAGGGTAGGTAATAGAATCCCATACCCAAGCATTACAATGAATAGACATAGTAATATGAGTACAATCATTTTGATATTTCTACTCTTATTCATTTTAAATTAGCTTAAGAGAATACATATAAAAGCAGCTGCAGCTGGTATTGCTTGTGTGTACAGTATCTTTTTTGAAATAGATAAAGAGCCATATATCCCAGCAATGATAATGCAGCCTAAAAAGAATAATGCGATATTGTTAGACCAAATGGGGTTAGAGATAAACAACGTCCATAAGAGACCGACAGCTAAAAAACCATTGTACAGACCCTGATTTGCTGCCATAGCTTTAGTGGGTTTAAAAAGATCCTTTGGAATTTCCTTGAATGTTTTTTTGCCTAAATGCTCCCAAGAAAACATTTCTATATATAAAATGTAAAAATGCTCCAAGGTAACTAAAACGATTAGTATTTTTGAAAGTATTGCCATAAATCTTTATTTACTTATTTTCCTCTTTAGTAGTTGTGCGTTAATTGCTACTATAATCGTGCTTAAGCTCATAAATACGGCTCCGATGGCTGGTCCCAATACAAATCCAGAAGAATACAACACTCCAGCAGCTAAAGGAATGGCTATCACATTATATCCCGTTGCCCATATCAGATTCTGAATCATTTTATTGTAAGTTGCTTTTCCAAATAATATCAAATTGGCAATGTCCTTTGGATTGCTGTTGACCAAAATAATATCGGCTGTTTCGGCAGCTACATCCGTTCCAGAACCAACAGCAATTCCAACATTAGCCTTGGCAAGCGCAGGAGCATCGTTTACTCCATCACCAGTCATTGCTACAAATTCATTTTGTGCCTGAAGTTTTTCTACGATTTCTACTTTTTGGTGTGGTAATACTTCAGCATAATAACCATCTAGCCCAAGTTTTTCGCTTACTGCTTTTGCCGTCTTTTCATTATCACCTGTAGCCATCAAAACTTTAATATTATTCTTTTTAAAAACCTTTATGGCTTCGGCAGATTCTGGTCGTATTTCATCGGCTAGAGCAATATATCCTGCTAATTCCCTATTTATTATGACAAAAACTACTGTTTCGGCAGCATCACTATAGGCGTCTTTTGGGATATCTATTTTTTTATCTCTTAAATAACCTGGACTTACCACCTTAACTTGTTTTCCTTCTACATTTGCCTCTACACCTTTGCCGGTAATGGCATTAAAATTTTCGGGATTAGGAATGGTAATATTATCTTCTTTGACCTTTTTTATGATTCCAACGGCTATAGGATGTTCCGAACTCTGTTCCAAAGCGCTAGAAAGTCTTAAAATTTCTTCTGTTGAATATTCTTGTTTAACCGATTCAACTCTTGTGACACCAAAATCACCTTTTGTCAACGTCCCGGTTTTATCAAACAACAAAGCTGATATTTTTCGGGATTCTTCAAAAGCTGTTCGATTCCTTATCAATAAACCATTTTGTGCAGATACCGCTGTAGATATAGCGACAACTAACGGGATAGCAAGTCCTAATGCGTGTGGGCAAGCAATAACCATAACCGTTACCATTCTCTCTAAGGCATATACAAATGGAAAGCCTAAAATGAGCCAAACTGCCAATGTCCCAAAACCAATAGCCAAAGCAATGTATGTTAACCATTTTGCAGCCCTGTCTGAAAGGTTTTGCATTTTAGATTTGGTCTTTTGTGCTTCCTCGACCATTTTGATTACTTTGTTGAGATAACTATCCTTACCTGTATGTTCTACCTTAACCTTTAAGGCACTATTGCCGTTTATTGAACCACCAATTACTTTATCATTTTCATCTTTTTTTACTGGTTTGGATTCTCCTGTGAGCATCGATTCGTTTAAATAACTCGAACCATCGACTATAATACCGTCAGCAGGAACTTTTTCACCTGGCTTTACTAAAATCACATCGTCTTTTAATAAATCTTCTAAAGGAATATCTTCTATAGCATCACCTTTTACTCTATGAGCTTCGGAAGGCATCATACTTACTAAAAGCTGTAAGGCTTTTGATGCGCCCAATACACTTTTCATCTCTATCCAATGTCCTAATAACATTATCGCGATTAGTGTTGCTAATTCCCAGAAAAAATCATCTCCCTTTAAGCCAAAAACAGTCGCGGTACTATAAAAATAGGCGACACTAATAGCCATAGAAATTAAGGTCATCATCCCTGGTGAACCTTTCTTTACTTCGGAAACAAATCCCTTAAGAAATGGCCAGCCACCATAGAAATAGACTACAGAAGAAAGTGCAAATAAGATATATGGGTTTCCTGGAAGTAAAAATTCGTATCCAAAAAAATCTTGAATCATTGGGGATAAGAATAGAATTGGAATGGTAAGTGCAAGTGTTACCCAAAACCATTTGCGAAAATCATCAATCATCATTTTGTGATGGTCGTGCCCCATCTGTCCGTGACCAGGATTATGATTGGAATGACCACCGCTTCCGTGGTTCATTTTAGAGTGATCTTCTTTTTTGTGCTTCATCTTTGAATGGTCCATTTTAGAATGGTCCATTTTTTCGTGATTGTGGTGTTCGTGGTTTTCCATTATTATAGTGTTTAAGTGTTATCGTAATTTTTTTCTCATTGCTTCAGAAATGTTTTCAGCATAGACTCTATAGGCATCTACCAAAGTGCCCTTAATACCATCTTTAGATGATATAGCGTACAGTACACTATTATCGTCGGTACTACTCATTCCTTCAAAACGATGGGTTTCATCAATTTTAAAATCTTCAGGTTTAATTTCAATTTTAAGCGAGACGCATTTTAAGCACGTAGGTTTTATGTTAAAATCGTAACTATAACCTCTTTGCTTTAAATCATTAATGGCCTCTATGAGTGTATCGTAATTTTTCAATTTATTTTTAATCATAAGTCATTGTAAAATAGCTGCCATCCGTTTCAGTGAATTTTTGAAACATCAATAAATTGTTATTGTTTAATTGCTCAATAACAGTATAATTGAGTTGTTTGATACGGATACCTATTGCATAGGCTTTAATATTTATTTTTGATTCGATTTGCATGTTTGCTTTGTTAGTTTTCAATTGACGGTTATATATTTTAATAAGACTTTTAGAGCCAAAAAAGTTCAGTAAGCCAGAGTTGAAACTCATTTCTAGCTCAATATCCTTTAAACTGCCTAAATCGTAGAGTTCAGTAAAGTTTGTAGTTGAACTATTGATTTCGGTTTCTTTAGAATTGGGTTTTGTAAAAGGGAATGCCATTACCATAATACTTGTTTCATCAGGTTTGCATTGATAAATTGTTGTGTATTTCTCGATATTGATTTTCTTGTTATCGAATAACTCTGTTGCAACTTCAATTTTATAATATCCGTCTTTTTTTATTATTTCTCCCGCCTTAAATGACTGCTTGTTAAGCAACGTACCATCTTTATCAAAATTTTCACGTACTACCGTTCTGCCTGAAATTTGTTCAATAAGCATTTTAGTTTGTCCATAGATTGTGAGATTGAATAGGATAAAAAATAGTATGAAGCTTAGTTTTTTCATATATGATGCATTAGTTTCTTTACCTCTTTCGACATAATATCGCTCAAATCAATAGTATTTGATGGGTGTGGAATGGTATTGCAGGTCACTATTTTTTCAACACCTGAATCCATTAGGTCTTGATAGGCATTACCTGAAAAAACAGCGTGAATGCCCACACATATTGGCGGTTTCATTCCAGCCCTTTTTAAGTGGCCTACAGTCTCAATCATAGTACGAGCGGTTGAGATAATATCGTCAACCAAAACAGGTGTAGCATCTTTATATTTATCAATGTCTGGCACCGAAACTTCAACATCTCTATCGCCGTGACGTACTTTCTGTAACACAGTAAATGGTGCACCTGCATTTTTGGCAACTTCAGAAACCCATTGTTCACTTTCGGAATCGGGACCAATCAATACAGGATTTTCAATATTTTCTTGTATCCATTTCGAAATAGCATCTGAAGCATGAATAACTTTGTTTGGGATGTGGTATACTTCACTCAATGAGTGTATCCTGTGTAGATGAGGGTCAACAGTGGTTATACTATCTGCAAAACCAGAAATTAACTTTCCAAAATAGGTAGAGGTAATGCCTTCACCTTCGTTAAATATTTTGTCTTGTCGCATATATGCTAAATAGGGTGCAACCAAACAGGTGCACATTGCGCCTAATGATTTTGCTGTTTGGCTTAAAAAATATAGTGGTAATAATTTCTCATCAGGGTCGTGTAGGGTGCAGATCAAAACCACACATTTGTCTTTTACATCGGATAATATGCGCGTGTAGGATTCGCCGTCAGGGAACTTTCGTAAAGTAGTCTTTCCCACTTCAGCGTCTATTTTTGTAGCCATTAACTCTGTTAATTCCTCGTTTCCAGGAAGGCTGAATAGTATAGTTTTCATTTTACTCTTTATTTAATAGTTATAATGTCGTTATGATTGTTCTTGTAGTCTAAGGCATAATTTAATTCGCCTTGTGATTCTGCATAGAGGGTATACAGTAATTGGTTTTTTTCAATTTGTTCGTTTAAATGTACATTCAATAAAATTCCTGCAGATTTAGACTGTGGTGCACCCGAAAGTTTGGCGAGCTTCGCTATCTTTCGATTGTCAATGCATTTCAAAGTTCCTGAAGCCTCTGCTTTAATTTCTGCTTTATAAGGTGCCAATACAGGTTCGATAAAACGTCCTTGGGCTTTACAGATGGCAAGAAACTTTTCATAAACCTTACCAGATTCCAATAATTGTATGGCCGTTTGACGACCTGAGCCTAAAGATACTTTACCTGAAAGCTCAAGAAGTTCACCTGCCAAAAGCATAGCTCGTTCTTTAAGGTCTTTGGGAGCATCTGCCTCATTTTTTAAAACTTTTAATATGTCGATAGCTTCTAAAGTGGGACCTATACCTCTTCCAACGGGTTGTGTACCATCTGTAATAACAACTTTTACATTAAGTCCAACAGCGTTGCCTACGGTTTCCATATGATTCTTTAGTTTTTCAGCCATTTCTGTACTTCTAACTTTAGCAGTTTCTCCCACAGGAATATCTATAACTACGTGTGTTGAACCTGCGGCAGCTTTTTTAGATAAAACTGAGGCGATGAGTTGACCTTCACTATCAATGTCCAAGGCTTTTTCAATTTTAATAAGGACATCATCGGCAGGGCTTAGTTGAGCAGTACCACCCCAAACAAAACAACCACCTTCTTTTTCTACCACAGCCGTTATTTCTTCGGAAGAGAGCGTTACGTTGGTCAGAACTTCCATAGTATCTGCTGTGCCGGCAGGAGAAGTTATAGCCCGTGAGGATGTTTTTGGCATTGTAAGTCCATAAGTAGCTACTATGGCCACTACCAAGGGCGTGGTTCGGTTTCCAGGCAAGCCACCTATGCAATGTTTATCTACTACAATTTCTTTGTTCCAGTTTAGTTGTTTGCCAGAAGCAATCATCGCTTTGGTGAGGTCGGATATTTCATCAATGTTCATTCGGTTGCCTGCACAGGCAGTAATGAATGCTGAAAGGTGTATGTTGGAATAGTCGCCTTCAACGATGTCGGTTATGATTTGGTTGTAGGCATTATAATCCAATTTTTGGTTATAGATTTTTGCCCTAACGTGGCTTAATGATTCAATAGGTTCCAAATGGGAAACCTGTAAGGTGTCATTGTCAGAAATGTTCAATTTTTTAGCTGCCGCATCTGATAGACCTATTTCATTAGATAGTAGGATATTGGAATTTATAATGTTAAGACTTGCAACAATTGAATTGGTTGTAGTTGATACCCTAATCCTGGTTAAGGCTTCAAAGCCTTCTGATATGCAAACGTGGCAATCCTCTCGCATATACACCACATTCTCGTTTTGGGTATAAATTCCTATATGCTTGTATTTTAATATGTTTGAGCGTTGTTCCATAATACATTTATTTTTTTATTTTTAATAATCTTGAAGAAGTCCAAAGTACCCAAATACCAAGAGTTATATCAACTCCCAAACAGAACAGTGGCCACCACTGAGGTGGGTTTGTTGAAAACACAATATTTCCTTGAAAAAGATCATAGATGCCGTGTAATATCAGTGCAATACCTACGATTTTTATGTGCTTATGATGTCCTAATATTGCTATAATTGAGAATAGGAAAGCAATGCTCGTTTCAAATATAATTTCGTAAGTATTGTTAGCCTGTAAAGCAAAAAGAACATAGTAAAAAGCAATAACAATCAATAATACTGGATAGAAACTGCTGTCCTTGTCAAAGCCTGTTTTCATCGCAAGTAATACAATGAAAAATCCTAGTAGTATCCCAATTATTAATTCGATCATATCTGTTAACTAAGTATTATTTCTTCAATATTATACAGTTGTGGAATTTCTGCATCCCAATTATAGGTTTCCTTGATGCCTTTCTGTAAGGCTTCTGCGCTTTCTTTTTCGCCGTGTACGATGAAAATCCGCTCTGGCTTATTTTTTATTTTACTCATCCAATTTATAAGTTCGGCGTGGTCTGCATGTGCCGAGAGTCCTTCAATTTCTGCAACTTCCATATGAAATGGCACCCATTTTCCGTACACTTTCAACTCTTTATCCCCTTCTAATAATTTTCTACCACGAGTACCTTCAGCTTGATAGCCCACAAATAACAATGTATTGTTTGGGTTTTGTGCTTGGGTTTCAAGATAGTTGAGCATTCTTCCGCCAGTAAGCATTCCACTTCCGGCAATGACAATTTTTGGTTTGTTATCGGTTCTTAGCTCCATTGTTTCACGATAACTACTAACTACAGTAAAGTGTGAGCACATTTCATTACATTCATTAGTTTCTAATCTATGCCAATCTCTGGTGCGGTGGAACAGTTCGAGTACATTTGCTCCCATAGGGCTATCCATTATCATTTGTACTTTGGGTATTTTATTCTCCTTTAGTAACTTCCAAAAGATGAGCATCATCAATTGGGCTCGTTCTACTGAAAAGCTTGGAACAAATAAGCTTCCCTCTCTGTTTATGGTATCATTAACCAATTTTTCAATCTGCGGAAGGGCTTCTACTTCATCTGGATGAAATCTACCACCGTAGGTGGATTCCATAAAGAGTACATCTGCTTTTTTTGGTTTTAATGGTGGATATAAAAGTAAGTCATTGGTTCTGCCTATATCTCCTGAAAACACAAAACGTTTACCACGTATATCCAATTCGATGTAGGTTGCTCCAAGAATGTGACCATTATATTGGAATCGGGCTCTGATACCATCAAATAATGGAATCCATTGTGCTTGAGGGATTCCTTTAAAATGTGGGATGGTTTTTTCTACATCTTTTAAATTGTACAAAGGCTCTGCAGGACTGTGTTTAGAATACCCCTCTTTATTAGCACGTTCTGCTTCTTGTTCTTGTATTCTAGCACTATCGTTCAAGATTATTTTTGCGATGTCCAAAGTAGGATTAGTACCATAAATGGAACCATTAAACCCTTGTTTTACTAATCGAGGCAGATATCCTGTGTGGTCCATATGGCCGTGTGTGAGCAAAACCACATCAATTTCTGAAACTTCAACTGGTGGATATTCCCAATTTTTTAGACGCAATTCTTTTAGTCCTTGAAAAAGCCCGCAGTCTATAAGTATCTTTTTTTCTCCCGTATCCACTAAATATTTAGAACCGGTTACGGTGCCTGCCGCTCCCAAAAAGTGAATGTTTATTTTAGTGTTGTTCATTTTTTTCTGTTATTTGATTTTGTTTTACATAGTTCTTCAGAATCTTCTAAAATCTTTTTATGTCTCGATTTTTCAATTCCAATTTTATTCAATAAACTAGGTGTTTCGTGAAGCTCTTTACAAAGTACAATCCCAGTTTCGAGTAACATAGTTTTCTCTTGTTTTGTGATTGTTGTTAATGCTGTGAGTGGATGTAAACCAGATTGGTCTATTCTGTTCTTAAGACCATTTCCCAATGGATAATCCCAACTGGTCATTAGCAACCCAACACATTTACCATATTGTATAGCATCCGTGGTAAAGCGGGTATTGGTGTACACTCCACCTTGATGAAATTTTGCTTCGTGACCTTTTTGATGCTTCCATTTCTTTTCTATGTCTAAAAATCTTGAATGGATATATAAGGGTATTTTTACGTTGCAAAACCTCCCTTGGTCACTATGGTATTTACATTCAATCATATAATGAGAATTGTCCTTTTGGGCTATTACATCTACTTCGTGCTGTACACAATTTCCTTGTACAATAACTCCAACTTTTGTTTCAAATCCTTCATGTGCCAGTAGTTTGCCTACTAACTTTTCAAACGGAAATCCCGAAGGTCCCAATTCCATCAAGGCTTTTTTGAGTTTGTATTTTGAGGCACTTACTCGTGATTTATCTTTAAGCATTTTAAAAGCCATTTGATAGATTTTTTTCGTAGTAATCCCCTCGTAAATTGTAGATTCAATTTGAGTTATTATTTCTTGAATTATCTCCTCACTTGTTTGAGCGCGTCGTAATGAATCTTTAAGCTTGTCAACATTAAAAGGAACAACATCTCCAGAGTGTTTTATTATGTTTATTGAGTTGCCCATTGTTTAAATATGTATGGTCATTACAGGTAAAGTGGAATGATTAGTGACACCTTCGGCAATACTCTTTGAAAATAGGCTTAAAAACCCTGTTTTACCGTGTGTGACCATGGCTATTAAATCTGTAGGATGTTGTTCTAGAAATGTATTGATTCCTGTTTCAACTGAGGGTTCATTATAGACAGCCATTGAATAGTTTTTTAACTTCGGGAAGTTTTGTAACATTTTTTCAATAGGCTCTAGGCCAAGTCTAATATTATTGAAATCTGTCTCGGTATTAATACGCAATAAATGGATGCGAGCATCGCATTTATTAGCAATGGATATTACCTGTTTAAAAGCATCAGTTATATCCTCTTCGAAATTTGAAACAAATACAATATTCTTAAAAGGAAAGTTGACTTCTTCATCTTTTACAACAATTACGGGAGCATTGGCTTTTCGTACAATTTGTTCAACATTGCTGCCTGTAATTTCTCTTATAACACCTTTAGTACCACTACTTCCTGTAATGATAAAATCGTGATGAAAATGACCTGAATGGTCTATAATATCACCTTGGTCAGCATCAAATTGTAAAAACGTTCGACATTTTAGGTCATTACGCTCTGCCGTTTTTTCCAGTTCACGTAATGCTGATTTTGCTTTACCTATTTGCTTTAATGTTTCGGGATATTGTTTTTCCTTTTCTTTATCTAGTTTTACCCAATCTACTGGGGTTTTCATAAGATGTAAAAAGTGAATTTCAGAACCGTACAACTTGGCCATTTCAATGCCTAGTTGTGCTGCTTTGTGGCAGTTTTTTGAAAAATTGGTTGGTATTAATATGTTTTTCATTTTTTGATGATTTATAGGTTCATATATTTTTAGTTTAGGGTAACTTCATTTCTAGAAGGGACTTTTTCTTCAAAACAGTCTAAATTGTATATCGTGGTATCTGCGATATTTTTTAATGCAGTTTCGGTTAAAAAAGCTTGATGGCTAGTGATAAGAACATTATTAAAGGTCATCAATCTGGCAATTACATCATCTTGTAAAATGGTATCAGAGTGGTCTTCAAAGAATAGACCTTCTTCCTCTTCATAAACATCCATCCCGAAATATCCAATTTTACCAGATTTTAATCCTTCAATTACGGCTTTTGTGTCAACCAAACCACCTCGGCTTGTGTTAATGAGCATAACGCCTTTTTTCATCAAGCTTATGTGTTCTGTATCAATTAGGTGTTGCGTTGATGGCATCAATGGAATGTGCAAGCTTATAATATCTGCCTGTTTGCAGATTTTAGTACAGTTGGTATAGGTTACATTATATGAGTCTATGAGGTTTTTGTCTTCAACGATATCGTGAGCCAATATTTTGCATCCTAAACCATGTAGTATTTTTATGAGTGCTGCTCCTATTTTTCCTGTTCCAATAACCCCCACAGTTTTGCCGTTTAGATCAAACCCAGTAAGTCCATTTAGTGAAAAATTTTGATCTCGAACTCTGTTGTGTGCTCTTATTATTTTTCGGTTAAGGGCTAAGATGAGAGCTAAAGTATGCTCTGCAATGGCATATGGAGAGTAAGCAGGAACCCTAGCAACTTTTATGCCTAATTTATTTGCTTTTTCAAGGTCAACGTGATTAAAACCAGCTGAGCGTAATGCGATATACTTAATTCCTTGTTGATTCAATATATCTAAGACATCGGAAGAGGCATCATCGTTTGAGAATAGGGCAATAGCTTTGGATCCTTTCGCTAATCTTGCTGTTTCTTTTGTAAGTCTAAATTCTAGAAAGTTTAATTCATGTTTTCCATTGTTTGCCTGTTCAAGGAAAGGCTTATCAAATTTATGTGTACTGAATATTGTTGTTCTCATTTTAATTTCTTAATTGTATTAATATATATGTTATGCCAACTATAATGACACTTCCAAAAATTAGCATTACTAGTTTTCTTGTTTTTTTGGAACCTTTAAAATAGGTAATGCCTAGTTTTACTATCATATTGCTTATGGTCGCGGTAAGAATAACATTTGTTACGAGAGCAAATTTTTCTTCTAAAACCCCAAATTTTGACATACTAATAGTTATGGCATCTGTATCGCCGAGACCAGCAATGAGTGCAGAATAGTACAGTCCTTTTTCACCAAAAAACTGATTGCCGTAAAAAACAGCAAATGCTATTCCTATATATATTGCTCCAAAACCAAGTGCATTCCAGATATTAAGTGGATTACCAAGATTAATTCCTGTTTCGGTAACCTCATTGTCTTTTTTCATAAAAAAGAGGGCACTAACCAAACAAATAAATGTTAGGATGGAGAAAGGAACGACTAAAAATGCAATTAGGGCATTGTTGAAGATATAGGCTAATACAGCAAGTCTTGGAAACATAATGGCAGAAGCTATAATAATACCTGCGGCGTATTGTTTTGACAGTTCTGGGGATTCTTTGCTTCGTGATGCATAGATCCAGGATACAGCCGTGCTTGAAATTAGACCGCCCAAAATGGCAGTAAGCAAGATTCCTCGCTGGGATCCTACATATTTTACAAGGAAGTAGCCGATGAAATTCAGAAAAGAGACAATCACTATTATTGCCCCAATCTCAAAAGGGTTTAGTAAGCCTTCTGAACCATAATCTTGATTTGGTAAAAAAGGTAAAATAAGAAGTGCAATAATTGAAAATTTAATAAAGGCAAAAAGCTCTTCTGAAGTAATGTTTTTTATGAAAGTATTAAAAGTTGTTTTCAGTGATAACAGAGTAACAATTACTACTGCAGTGGCAACAGCTTCTTTGTGCAAATGATTAGCAACCATAACTCCCAGAATCAATGTAGCAAATAGTGCTAAATTGGTAGTAATACCCGTCATAGCATGTTTTTGAACTATAGAAAGATGGCTTAACGATAGAAATAATAGGAATGCCGATGCAATAATGATAACCAACCAAGGTGTATAGGTTATGGATAGACTTCCCAAGATAAAACCAATAATGGCAACAATAGGGAAGGTTCTTATACCTGCAAAACCTTGTTCTTCCTTCAATTTATCATACTCGCGTTCTAACCCCAGAATAAGACCAATGCCTAGGCTTATGAGTAGCCCGAGGATAAATGGATTGATATTTTTTAAAGCTTCTATCATTTCTACTTTCCAAATAGTTCTAAAAGTTCGTATAATTCAGTATTTACTTGATGTTGCTTCACCACCTCTTTAAATGAGGTTAGGTGCAATTGATTGTTTAAAAAACCGACCATGACATTTTTTTCACTTTGTAAAAGAGTATTTACACTTGCCACTCCAAGCCTTATACCCAGGATTCTATCTAAAGCAGAAGGATTTCCACCTCGCTGTACGTGGCCAAGTTTTGTAATCCGTACATCGACATTGGGATTGATTTCTTTTATTTTTGAGGAAACAAGTTCGGCACCTATTTCATCACCTTCAGAAACGACGATAAGGAAAGCATCTTCACTATCATATTTTTCAACCTTGTCCAGTAGATATATAAAGTCTTTTGCGCTTTCGGGAATTAGTATGGCATCGGCACCTATCATCAATCCTGAATGAATTGCTATATATCCTGAATCTCTTCCCATTACTTCAATAATAAATACACGATTATGGGATTCGGCGGTATCCCGTATTTTATCAATATTTTCAATAGCGGTATTTACAGCAGAATCAAAGCCTAAGGTGTAATCCGTTCCAGTGAGATCATTATCAATGGTTCCTGGAATACCAATAAAAGGGATATCACATATTTCTGAAAAAGCCAATAGACCTTTAAATGTGCCGTCACCGCCTATGGCAATTAGAGCGTCAATTTTGTTTTTTGTTAAGGTCAGTAATGCTTTTTTACGACCTTCAAGAGTCATAAACCGTTTACTTCGTGCCGTTTTTAAAATTGTCCCTCCTTTATGCATTGACTTTTGTAAGTCGTGTGATTTTAATGGAATTAAATCATCATCTATCAATCCCTCATATCCTTTTCTAAAACCACTTACTTTTATACCCTTTGCTTCAGCAGATTTTACAATGGCGTAGAGAGCAGCATTCATTCCAGGGCTATCGCCTCCAGATGTAAATATGCTTATATGTTTTATTTTGTTAGGATTCATTGATTTATAGTTTAAAACTTGATTTATATTTACTTTCAATACCAACTAATAGCCGGTTTTTACCATATAGAGTATTGAACACTATACAAGCTGTTAAATCTCCTGTAACATTCACGGCAGTCCTGAACATACCTAATAGTCTTTCTACACCAATAATTATGATAATACCTTCTGATGGAATGCCAACACTTCCCAAAACCGAGGCGAGTATCACTACACCACCTCCAGGAATAGCTGGTGTACCAATTGATGCGGCAACAATGGTAACGATGATTACAATAATGTTAAGTAAACTCATTTCCAAGCCGTAGGCTTGAGCTATAAAAAGAGTAGTTATAGTTTGATAGAGTGCAGTTCCATCCATATTGACGGTTGCACCGATAGGTATAATAAAATTGCTAATAGTCTTATCTACTTTCAATTCTTCTTCGGCGGTTTTTAACGACAAGGGCATTACAGCTGCTGAGCTTGTTGTTGAAAAAGCTAATAGTTGAACATCTCGAATTTTTTTTAGGAATTGAAACGGGTTTGTTTTTCCCAATAGTGTAACAAGTCCTAAATAGAAAATTACCAATAGTAAAAGACCAAGAATTACGACTCCCACATAGTATGTTAAACCAGATAAGGAACTTAATCCGACACTAGAGGTTAGTTGAGCCATAAGACCAAAAACGGCAACAGGTACTAGAAGCATTGACCATTTTACTACTGTCATACAGACTTCTTGTATAGCACTTAAAACAAGCTTTACTGGGCGTAGTAAAGAGTTTTCAAGCGATAGTACGGCTATTCCTATAATGATTGTAAAAATCACGATACTTAACATTTCCCCACTTACCATTGATGCCAAAGGGTTGTCAGGAAGTAGGTTTGATATAGCATCAGGAATGGTGTCGAGTCCAAAAGAAAGTTCAGCATCTTCTGTTGCAGTGTTAGTTATTTTGTTGTGTTCTAATGATGCTTGTTGGTGTAAAAAACGACCTGGTTTGAAGATTTGTGATAGTACAGTACCTAGAGTTACCGAAACTACGGTAGTACCCAAAAAGTAAAGTAACACGCCACCACCTAGTTTTTTAAGATTATCCTTATCATTACTAGCGATACCAGTAATGATAGATGCCACAATCAATGGAATCATAATCATTTGAACCAACTTTAGAAAAAGTACGCCGGGAAGTGCGAGCCAATTGCCTATCACATCAGCCGTTTCTTTAGAGATCCAGCCATTTTGGGGACTCAAGAACAAACCTAATCCAACACCGAGGAACAAGGCAATGATAACTTTTAACCATAGGCGGCTTTCTGTCAGTTTTACCAAATAAGCGTTAAATGATTTTAGTGATTTTATCTCTGTTTCAAACATTTTCTGTTTTGTTAAGCAATATTGATTTCTGTATTCAAATAAATACTTTGAACTAATCTTAATAGTTCTACTCCTTCACTAAAAGGTCTCTGAAAAGCCTTTCTTCCTAATATTAAGCCCGAACCTCCTGCACGCTTATTAATAATTGCTGTTGTAATAGCTTCGATTAAATCTGATTCGCCATTAGAGCTTCCTCCAGAATTAATCAATCCTATTTTTCCCATATAACAATTTGCTACTTGCAACCTGCATAAATCAATAGGGTGTTCTGTAGTGAGCGTTTCAGACATTTCATCATTGTATTTGCCGAAATCGATATGTTTAAAACCAAAATTGTTGGTTGGTAATTTTTGTTTGATGATATCGGCCTGTATGGTAACGCCTAAATGATTTGCCTGACCAGTTATGTCGGCAGCAGCATGGTAATCTTCTTTTTCTGTTTTAAATGCTTCGTTTCGGGTGTAGCACCATAAAATGGTTGCCATACCCAAACTATGAGCCTCTTCAAAAGCCTCTGAAATTTCTTTAAGTTGACGGTTACTTTCTTTTGAGCCAAAATAGATAGTTGCACCAATGGCAATTGCACCCATATTCCAAGCGTCCTTTACCTTCCCAAATAGAGTCTGATCGTATTTATTTGGGTAGGTTAGCAATTCATTGTGGTTAATCTTTACAATAAAAGGTATTTTATGGGCATATTTTCTGGCATTTAATCCCAAAACCCCAAACGTTGATGCTACTCCATTACAGCCCGCCTCAATAGCGAGCTTAATAATGTTCTCTGGGTCAAAATAATCTGGGTTTTTATAGAATGAGAAAGCAGCGCTGTGCTCAATGCCTTGGTCAACAGGCAGGATGCTTAAATACCCAGTTCCTGACAGATTTCCGTGACCGTACAACTGTGAAAGACTGCGTAGAACCTGTGGATTTCTATTGCTATTAATAAAAACGTTATCAAGACCTTTATTACTTGGTGTTTGTAATTCGTCTTTCGTGATTTTTTCACAAACGTGATTTAAATAGTAGGAGGCTTTTTCGCCCAACAATTCTACAATGTTCTTGTTTGTTTTCATTTTAATTAGAATTAAATTCCTAAACTTTTATTGGTTTTAGATATGGATTTTGTTCCGTCGGTTTCAATTCCTGTAAGTGCTCTTATAGCATCTATAGTTTCTGGTATTACTATAGCTTGGTTATCCACGATATAGGCATAAAAGAGTTCATCTCCCACTACCTTTAGCATATCTTCCCAAAGTGCAACTTCGTACATATCGCCCCAAGGTCTTCCCATATCCAAAAACATTTCTTTAATGGTATTGTTTGAGACTAGGCCTTGGTCATATTGAATAAACTTTATACGACTAGACGTTTTAAAAGCATTTAAAACTTCTTCTTTCGAGGCTTGCTTTTTTAACTTCACATTCCAGTAGTGCATATGGCTTAAAGTTTCTGGAACTTTTACCGCAGAAGTAATCACATCTAATTCTGGGTCAACGCTTTTAGCATCCGGACCTTGATGGCTCGGGATATCTCTTTCGGGAACCATTGTATTCATTATACCACCCAAATGACTTTCCCAAGGGTCTGTAGCTCTTCTTAAAAGCGTCCCTCTGGCATAATCCAATAAATCAGCTCTTTTTAACGCGGTTAACGTTCTTAATATAGAGGTTGTATTGCAAGAGACTACTCTGGTCGCATCTCTATTTAATGCCGATTCATAATTATTTTCGGCACTAAAGGAATGCCCCGTGGTTTCGTGTTTTTCGCCACCGTGTAATATGAATTTGATGTTCTGTTCCTTATAGATTGTCACATTTAGAGCCGCAATCTTTTTAGGCGTGCAGTCCACAACAAGGTCTGACTTATTTAAAAGTTCTTGCATATTTCCTTTTACTGTAATGCCTTCAGATTTCATTTTGTCTTCAGCTTCATCAGTTGCTGAATAGATATCGTACTCTTTTCTTACCGCATTTTGAATGCGCCAATCGCTTATGATATCGCATACTCCAGAAAGCTTCATATCATCCTGTATGTTGATTGCATCGGCCACTCTTTTTCCTATTACTCCGTATCCTATTACTGCTATTTTTTTCATATTATATTGTTTTAAGTGTTTGATTTTTTATTAAAATGATGGAACCGATAATGCCTGCGATTAGTGATGAAAATAAAATGCCGACTTTAGCGGTATAGATAAATTCCTCATCGGCAAATGCCAATTCGTTTATAAAAAGGGACATTGTAAACCCGATACCAGCTAAAAAGGCAATGCCGTAGATGTGATACCAAGTAATGTTCTTAGGAAGTTTCGCTAATTTTAGAAAGACCAAAATTTTTGAAAATAAGACGATACCAATAAATTTCCCGAGTATGAGGCCAAACCCTATTCCTAGACTTATTGGGTGGGTAAGTACTTCCAGCACTTTGCCATGTAGGTGAATACCAGCATTAGCAAAAGCGAATAGTGGTAGTACGATAAAATTCACAAATGGATTTAGGGCATTTTCAAGTTTTTGAAGTGGTGTTTGAGCTTCTGAACTTGTAACTTTAATTTCTTCGAGTATTTCTAATTGGGAATGAGAAATCAGCGAACCTTTTACGGGCTTTTCTTGTTTGAACTTTTTGTGTAATGCAGCAAGGCGTTGCGAAAATGTAGCTTCGTTAATTTTTACACGACCTGGTATAGCTAGGGCTGTTAGTATGCCAGCAATGGTAGGGTGTACTCCTGAGAAGAAGAAAGCTAGCCAAACACCACCTATTCCTATAATGGCATAGAACCAAGTTTTTCGTACTCCAGCATAATTGCCAATAATTAGTAATCCAAAGAAAAGAAAGGCGTGAAATAAATCCATAGTGGATATACCAGAAGTATAAAAAAGTGCAATCACCATTACACCGCCTAAATCATCAACGACGGCGAGTGTTACTAAGAAGACACGTAATGCAATGGGTAAGCGTTTTCCGAAAAGAGCCAGTACACCCATAGAAAAAGCAATGTCGGTGGCCATAGGTATTCCCCAACCCTGTGATGCTTCGCCACTAGTATTAAGGCTAAAATATATAAGGGCTGGAAAAACCATTCCCCCAATAGCGGCACCAATAGGCAATACTGCATTTTGAGGTGTTGATAGTTTTCCACCTAATATTTCTCTTTTTAATTCTAAGCCAACCTGAAGAAAGAACAGAGCCATTAATCCATCATTAATCCAGAGCAGTAATGGTTCGGTCAATTGAAAATTACCGATGCTAAATGAAATAGTAGTATTTAGAATATTTTGGTAGGTGCTTTGCCAAGGTGAATTTGCCCAAAGCATAGCTATTGTTACTGCTATTAAAAGTACAATTCCTGTGTTACTAAACACTTTATTCGTAATGATCCAGACGCTATTATATGCAGTACTTTTAATCATTGATTGTTATTTTTTTTACTGCGGGTTGCGAATTGATTGTGGATTTTGATTCTGATGGTTTGTTGAAATTTCTAATAATCAGGCGGTTGCTCTTTTCGTAAGTGAAATAGCTTACCGCCCAATTAAAACCAACCATCAATCTATTTCTAAAGCCGCTAATGGACATAAGGTGAACGATAGACCAGAGTAGCCAAGCGAAATAACCACCAAATTTGAATTTGCCTAAATCGGCTACTGCTTTGCGCTTACCTACGGTTGCCATTGAGCCCTTATCTTTATACTCAAAAGGTTTTACACTTTCACCCTTAATTATTTTTAATAATGCAGTACCCAAGTATTTACCTTGCTGTATTGCCGTTTGCGCAACCTGTGGATGCCCTTTTGGTGCTTTATTGGTAGTAACAGCTGCTATATCGCCAATAGCAAAAATATTTTCGTAACCTTCTACCTTTAAAAACGAATCTGTTTTTAAGCGGTTGCCCCTAACTACATGCTTTGAGTCAATGCCCTTGGGAAACTGACCTTTAACCCCAGCTGTCCAAATGAGATTTTTGGCTAGAATACTCTTTCCGTTTTTTGTAGAAACATTATTGCCATCGTAATTAGTAACGGCTTCATTAAGAAGCACCTTTACATTAAGATCCATTAAGTATTTTAGGGTTTTTGACGATGCTTTATCCGACATTGTGCCTAACAGCTTTTCTCCTGCTTCGATCAAATAAATATTCATTATTGAGGATGAATACTCTGGATAATCTTTGGGAAGAATATATTTACAGAATTCTGCCAATGCCCCTGCCATTTCTACACCTGTAGGTCCACCTCCAACAATCACAAAATTGGTCAGCGCATCACGTTCTTCATCATCACAAGTGATGGCGGCCTGTTCGAGATTTTGCAACATCATATGACGAATGTTTAGGGAATCTCTAATATCCTTCATTCCTAAGCTATTTTCTTCAACGGAATCCATACCGAAAAAATTAGTAGTAGTTCCTGTGGCTAATACGAGGTAATCATAATGAATACTTCCTTTATTGGTTTTAACAACATTTAAAGAAGACTGAATTTCTTCTACTTCTGCTAATCGGAAAACCACATTTTTATAACCATTAAACTGTTTTCTAAAGGGAAACACAATACTGTCAGGCTCTAGTGCACTAGTAGCTACTTGGTAAAGTAATGGCTGAAATTGATTAAAATTGTTTTTGTCAAACAAAACCACTTGCACTTTTTTGTTCTTTAGCTTTTCTACCAAGGCCAAACCTGCAAAACCACCCCCTACAATAACCACGCGTGGCCAATTGGTATCTGGTAGGCATATATTGTCCGCTATTTTGCAAGCCGATTTTGATTGTATATTATGTATGTGGTTGTCTTCCATATTTATTCTGGATACTCTAACTGTTATTTTTATCTCTTGCAATCATTACCGAACATTTAGCGTGGGTGGCTAAATATTGTGATACAGAACCCAATAATAGACGTGAGAGAGCACCTTGACCTTGAGAGCCAACTACTATTAAATCAGCATCCCATTCTTCAGCCTTTTCTAGAATGGCAATTTTAGGTAACCCACTTACAACGCTGGTAGTTATGGTAAGTGTCTTATTTATACTCTTAAGGTTATCGCTAGCTTCCGTAACAATCTCGTTCCCTAGTTTTTGAGCACCGTTTATGAATTCTTCAAAATAATGGTTTAAGCTACCGCCGATAGCCATTAATTCTGGGCCTAGTGCTGTGGGGAATTCGTAAACGTTTATAAGGTGAATCTCGGTATTTGAAGGCAAGGTCATTCTGTTAAGTTGCTCAACAGCTGCTTTACTGAAATCTGAGCCATCTATTGCCAATACTATTTTCATGATTTTATGGTTTATTAATAAATATTTTAGGCTCTATTTTTATTTATAAAGTTTTGAGCATCTTCTTTTGAAGCGAAATAAAAGACATTCCCTTTACTTTTATCCTGAACGATTACGGCATTAGCCTTGTCTATTTTTGTGTCATCGATCGGATTGCTACCAAAGCGGACATTATCTATGTTCTTCTGAAGTTTTTCAACACAACCTTGGCAGCACCCATAGTAAGTTATACCCTCTACATCAATCGGTATTTGCTCAACTCCCATATACCTATCGTTTACCATACACACTTTATCGTTTGGTACAATTTCATAAGTTGTTTGAGAAACAACAACTGAATTCATTTGAATGGGTTTTGTTTCTGAGACCGAAAGTGCTGCTGTCTTCTCTTTTTTCTGATTAGAACACGAGAGAAACATAAGCGAGACTATAAGCGTGACTAGAATAGTTATGGATAGTTCTGATACTTTAATGATTGGTTTTTCTACTGTTGTTATTACAGATGCAACGTTCTGTTGTTTAAATTGTCTTTGTTTCATTTTACTTTTTGTTAATTGTGAATTGTTTTATTTAAGCTTACCGGTTTATGCCAATACAAGTGTTCATATAAACTAGACCAATACATCCCAAATGTGAAAGCGAACAGCAGTTCCTCGATAGGAATTCCTAGAATAAGAATATGGGTCAAGTTATCGAGATTCCAATACAACTTCACATATTGGGGATAAAATGGAAGAATACTTCCAAAGTATATGAAGTACAATATGGTAAACAGGATGCCTCCAACCCATATCTTTCTTTTTAAATCTGACCGGCAATATAATGTTGCCAAACCACCTAGGAACATTGCTATAGTACCGCAATAAATATGGTTTAATGATGTGAATAGTGCTAATATTAAAAATATAATAGCTGGTACAAATAAGATGTATTTATGCAAGTGATGTCTTCTGTGATTCCGCTCTGTATGTGTTATTTCTACCAAGGTTTGTTTAAAAATAAGATTGTAGAGCACCACACCTATACCGCCGATAGCAAAAGAAAAAATGAAGCTTTCTATATCAAAACCTGTTTTTTTAGCCAAGTCAAAAAGCGAAGGAGGCATCCAATATTCAGGTACGAACAAAGGTTCTGTAAACCCAAAAGGCATCGTAATTAGGCTCATCTTGAGCATTTCTTTTCTCGAATCTTTCTTTATGAGATAAATTACTGCCCAAAGTGCCAGAATAATTAATGACCATATAAACCAAACGTACTGCATAAGATCTTACAAGCTTTCTATCTTTTTATTTTAATTTGTGCATTGTAAAATGCCGCAATACAGGCGCCAACAAGCCAACCGAGTATAAAGGTTTGTATGATTCCTAAACCAGCTTCCCATAGAGGAACATCCATTCTGATTATATTTGTAGTGTCTAAGCCGTGCAAGAGGCTGTTAAAAAAGTTGATTGTTCCTTCCTTTCCTGCAGTCGACATTACGATCATACAGCCTAGGTAAATTAGTGCTCCAGTAAGACCAAAGGCAAATCCCAGTTTTTTTACGTTTAATCGGTACATAATTTTATAGTTTTTTAATTAGCTGTCTGATTTTAAAATCTTTTTCGATTCTTCAAATTCTTCCTTAGATATTTCACCTTTTGCAAAGCGTTTTTTTAAAATATCCAGAGGGTTTTCTTCTTTGTTTTTTTGATATGGAATATCTGCAGGAATAAAGAATATCCAAGCAAGAAGTATAATCCATATAATCCACCATATAAGGTGCATTCCACCAAAGTGTCCGTCGTATAAATGCATAATTTTTAATTTTAAAATTGTTATTGATTTATTTTTGTAATTGTATATTCCCCTAATTTATCTAGTTGCTTTTGTATGTCTTGAACAGAGAGCGTTTCGTTCATAGAAATAATCGTGGCACCTTTTGGTGCTAAAAAAATCTCTACTTTTTCAATATTAGGATGTTCTTCCAATGTCTTCTTGACCCTTGAAATACAACCGCCACAACTGATACCGCTTATTTGAAATTTTTGTTTTATCATAGATGTTTTTTAATGATGTTGATGCTTTTTGTGTTTTTCTTCTGAATGGTTGTGTTTATTATCCTGGTCATTCTGATTGTTATGTTTATGTCTTCCATGTCCGTGTGAACCATGGGGCATAAATAGGTGGATAGCAAACATGAATAGTATAAAGATGAAAAGGGACGAGCCTCCACCTATACCGAAAGAAGGTGCTAAAAAGATAAAAAGTAACGGCAGTCCGCATCCGATGACCATCCATATCCAGTGATTGTTTTTCATTGTTTTTTATTTTAGATACATTCCTTTACATGTAAATAAAAAATGGAAAGAAATATATTTTAGTTGTTAATTAGAAGATTTTAGAAAGGCCTCAATTTTTGTGATTTCCTTTTCTGTTAAGTTTGCCCGAACTCTCATGTGTAAACTTATAGTCTCCCAATCAGTATCATTATAATCTGCTGGTGAAGGTGCTAAATGACACCTGTTGCAAGTCTCTCCCCATAATTGTGCGCCAGACTTTTCAATTTTAAATTCGTCTTCAACAGCCGTTACAGCTGTGTATTTATCTTTTGTAGAGGAACAGCTTACAATTACTGCTCCTGTTATAAGCAACATTAAACCTATTGAAGCTATTTTATATATTGTTTTCATAATTGTTGTTTTATAAGTTTATTAGAATCCGATAGCCCAGTGTACAAAGAAGCCGGTAGTTTTGCCACCTCCATCGTGACCACCAGTACTATCAGTTGTCTGATAGGCAACTTTTATCACAGACCTCCAGCTTAACCAATAGTTTAGGCCGAAAGCATATTGATCAGACTGTTCTTCCCATTCGGCACCTTCAGGAGTATTAAAGTTTGAATACCTTCCTACCACTTCTAGTTTTTTTAGAAAGTCACTACTAGCCATTGTTGGACGATAGCTAAGCTGAGTATAAAATGAGTTGCTTTTATTGTTGAAGGTATATTCTTCCTCTATATCATCCTCTATCTCAATATAAGTGGCGTTATCAATATTGGAATTATTGTATTGCCCTTTAATATCTATAAAGCCTTTAAGGGCAGGGATTTGTTTTATATAGGAAAAATCAATGGCGTATAAGAATGCTCCAACATTCTTGTATTCGGAATCACTAGCGCCAACTTTATTTGCTGAATATGCAGAAAAGCCAATCTCTGCTGAAGAATCTGCAAAAGGCAATAAACCAATACGACCTCCAAAGGCTTTACTGTTATTATTATCTTCAAAATTTTGGAATAGAAGCATTCCTGCTTCTTCTGGTTCATCACTACCATCTTTTAATCTTGGACCATTAGTAGAATACACAGAATAATTTAATTTTGGTCCTCCTAAATCAAAAGCTCCGCGAAGTTCTACCCCTATGCCGGAAGAAGGGGCAATACCATCGTGACCAAAACCTAAAGGTCTTGTAGGAAGCCTGTTTATCCAAGCAGGATGTAAGCGTTCCATAAATGTCCCAAAAGGCAATAAAAACTTTCCAGCTCGAATTGTCATGTTTTTGTTGAGAACATACATTACATTAGCATATTCTAAACCAACTTCTAATTCATTACCTTCTAACTCAAACTCTAACTCAGCCTCAAACATAAATCTATCTGAATGTTTGAATAAAAAAATGGGAGCAAAGGCAGAACCAACATATGATGATTCTGTTTCTTCACTATTGCTTAAAGTATTTAAACCTGTATGTCCATACCCTCTAATCATAAACTGAGTTTTACTTGGTTTAAATGACTCGGAGGTTTTAGTGCTGTCTGTTTTAAAATTGTTATATGTCTGACTATAAGTGGAGTAGTTTAAAATAACAATTGCAATAAATACTAGTGTCTTTTTCATTATTTCAGGGTTCTTAAATAGTTAATAAGTTCCCAGCGTTTTTTTTCTGGGATTGAAGTTTTATATGAGGGCATTGGTGAACGTCCTTGTTCTATCTTCCAGAAGATTGCTCCATCTGATTGTGATTGAAAAGTGTCGCTGGTTAAGTCTGCTGGCTTTGGTGTAAGTCCTGTGCCTGCCATACCATCACCTTTTCCTTTAGGTCCATGGCAAACAAAGCATAGCATTTTATATATCTTTTTACCTGATGCAGTAGCTTTTGCATCGCCTTTCAATGGGTTTTTTATTTTATCAGCACTTGCTGGAGCCACCCACTTGTCTTGCTCTATTGAAGTATATTCTCTTTTAGGAGAATTAATAAACCCTACTGTCAAGAGGTAAATTAATCCCAGTAGAGTTATGCTGAAAAAAAGCTTTTTTGTTCTCATTTGATTATGATTTAGTGTGTTACTGTTTTTTAAAATATCTTAAGATTCGACTAGAATAGGATTCAACGTGATATCTTTTTTAAGTTCCATTTGTTGTTATTGCTCTTTACCACAATTAGACTGTCTGAAATAAATTTAGAAGTGATGATTGGTGGAGTTTTACTTTTAGTATATTTTGGAGGAATATGTATAGCTAACTGAGTTAGATGGTCTATAACATTTCCGTTTTCATCAATGATCACTTCATAATAATGGTAGTTGACCACATCTTTTTTAAAGATATCATTATAACCTATGGTCTCTTTATGAACTATTAATGCTAAGGCCTTGTTACCTTGAAAATTCGAGACATTTAGGAACTGTGGTTTGATACTTGTTTTTCCTTTTTTATCAATAAAGCCATAATAGAGTATACCATCCTTTTGATGTGTTATAATACATTTACCATTACTGAACACAGGATAGTTACCCTTGTCTGTTTTGGTCTGTATCAAATCACTTCTAAAGTCAATAATTATAGAACCGTTTTGATCAATAAATGCCCATTCATTCCCTTTTTTTACAGCTGCTAGACCGTCGTGAAAAGGGGAGATAAAGTCAATATGCTCTAGGGTTTGCCCAAATCCTAACATTGGGATAATTAATAATGTGAGGAGGATTGTTCTCATTTTGAATAGTTTTTAATTTGATGAAACTAGAGGTTGTTGCAGGTTTTTATCTGCATAACTTTCTTTTTTATCTATATAATTTCATCGTAATTATTTCGCTTCCAATTTTCTGTGTTTTTATAATCTGTCATACTCATTCCAACCACATCTTTAAACTGCCTAGATAAGTGATTTACACTACTGTAATCTAATAAGTAACCTATGTCAGAAAAGGAATGTTGTTTAAGTTGAATGAGTTCTTTAACTTTTTCGATTTTTAATCGTATAAAGTACTTTTCAATAGTGGTCTTTTCCTTAGATGAGAACAGTTTGCTCAATGTTTTATAGTCTCGATGAAGGGTTGATGATAAATGTTCCGAAGTCTTAACCTTTAAGGTTAATGGAAGTTCAACAAGTTGTTCAATAAGAATAATTTTTATTCTTTCAACCAGCATATCTTCTTCACTTTTAACAATCTCAAAGTTATTTGCATGAAGTACTTTAGCGACATCTTGGTTAATTTGTGTATCGCTTATTCCAGGTGCTTCTACTAAAAGTCTCCCTAGTTCTAAAGAAAGGACAGTTATTCCTAATTCTTGTAGCTCTTGCTTTATTACTTTTAAGCAACGACTACATACCATGTTTTTAATCCAAAATTCTTTTGGCTGTATCATAATTAAAAAGGTATTGTTATTAAGATGTCACTCAATAACTAATTCTGTAAATGCATGCTTACTGCATAATGCGTAAATAATGTTGTTGGAAATTGGGTACAACAGTTTATAGCCTAAGCTATGCTTTGACTATAATTAATTGTGCAGTAAAAGGGTTTTTACTGCGATGTAGAAAATCAAATTAAGTAAGTCTCGTGTAGAATATATATATCCTTGGAAAACAAGGGAGGGACATAGTCCTTAAAAGGAACCATGTTTTTATCTAGTCCTTCAAAAAGGTTGATGTAGGAATAAATAAATGTTTTTAAGAAAACTAAATTATCAACTTCTAGAACTGTAGTTGATTTTTTGAAGCTATCACTAGCTGCTTCTATAAGAACAGTCTGATTGTCACAACACTCTTTTTCCTGTAAAGAGGTGCATTTTTTTAAAGAACGATCTTCTTTTTGAACTTTTTCCTTACAGGTTTGTGCTTTACTAAAAAAAGCCATATCTACTAAATCATCACAGCAAAAATGCATATTTACTGCGAAAGATGTGGTTGATAGCAGTATAAATGCTGCTAAAAAGAAAGACAATATTTTAGTAAAAAATGTTTTCACACTGTAAAGGTAATAATTTTTTTAACATCTAAGATAAAGTGTAATTGCTCTCTTAAGGTGTTTGTTATAAGTGCTTCATTAGTTTTAAGTCAATCAACACATGTACAAAGATAAATTTAAAGTGTGTATTGAAAAATGACTTTTATCAGTTCTTGTTTTCTATTCTAAAACTCATAGGTTAAACCAAAGTTAATACCAAATGGATGTCCTGGTCGTAAGCCTGCTGGCACTCGTGATACAGCGTAAGTAGTATTAAATAAATTGATAATATTAGCTGATAATGTAAATTTGCTATCAAGAAAATAACGAGCAGATACATCTACTACCAAATTTGAACTTACTTTAAATTCTTTCGGAATTGATCCAGAGCCTGCTGTAGTTCTAAATGCGCTGGTATATCTCGAATTAAAATTAAGATCAAATTTTTTATGCTGCATTCCTATGGTTGCGTTTAATTGATGTTTGGCAATGTATGGTATTTCATCTCCAGCTGTAACTATACCATAAATATCTTCACTGCTATCAAAACTTGTCAAAAACTTGGTATCCGTCAGCGTATACGAGAATGAGATGGGTAATGTGAATTTTTTAGTTGTATTACGTAATAGATTATAGTTAACCAGAAATTCGATACCACTCACCCTAACTTCACCAGCATTAAATTGGTCTAAACTCCCTGTTCCACCTGAAGCAGCTAGGTCACTTCCAAGCAAATTTTTGTAATCATTGTAAAAACCAACGAACTCCCCTTTAATTCCTTTGAAATTAAAGCGGGTACCAAGTTCATAATTTATGCTCTGTTCAGCCTTTTGTTCAGGTGTGTTACTTGGCGGTGAAAAGCCTTTATGTACACCCCCAAATATTGATAGGTAGTTGTTGAATTTGTAATTGGCTCCTATTCCTGGAATCCATATATCTATTGAGTTTTGTCGAATCGATAAATCTTGCCCTATTCTTAATGGGTCACTAGTACCGTAGTCGGTTCTGGTAAGTACTATATTTTCATAACGTAAGCCTGGTGTGAGGGTTAATTTTTCGATTTTGGCAGTATATAACAAATGAGCAGCTAGGGCTTTTGCATCACTAATGCGATTCGAATTGGATCCTTTATTGGCTACGGTGGTACGGATTAATTCATTGTTTTGAAAAGCATATCTGTCTACCCATTGAAATCGATCTTCTTCATCTTCATGATATCGTATTCCTATCTCCATGTTTTGCAACCATTCTGTCCCCCATTTTATTGTTGCTACGGATTGAATCCCGGTAGAAGTATAGACTCTATTGTTGGCTTTGATACCTAAAACATCGGGCTGAGTATCTGCATTACCTAGGAGGGTTTGATATTCGGAAGGAAAATTTTCTGGTGCAGATAAAACTTTGCCAATGCTTATGCGTTCACCTAAATTGACATCATCTAGTTTATACCAATTTCTCTTGAATTTATTAATATATCCCGTAGTTCTTATGTTGATGAATGGTGAAACACGTATAAAATGGGTAAGTTGATACTGTTGGTGTTTTCCATTCATTACGTCTTTGCTAGAAGCTCTATACCTTCTAAATGGGTTGTTTTTAAAATCTTCATCTGTTAGACCTAGGTATGTTTCATTTGCCTTTTCTTCGGAATACTGGATTTTAAGTGTTAATGCTTGATAGGTCTTGGCGTCTAAATTAGTGTTAAGTCTAAATTTAGCAGAATAATCAGATTTGTCAAACCCAGTATTGCCACCGCCGTCTAAACCTTTGAAGCCATCCGAATTATAGTTAAAATAATCACTAACAAATCCAAAATTGTTAAAACTGTTACCGATAACGACTTGAGTGTTTCTTGAATTAAAATTTCCTGCAGAAATTGAAGCTTTTCCTGTGAATTTATTAGGAATCTGGGTTGAAATCATGTTTATAGCACCACCTGTAGTATTGGGGCCGTATTGTATTTGACTACTACCTTTTAATACCTCTACAGACTCCATTCTACCTATAGTTGGGAAGTAATATGCTGCTGGAGCACTATAGGGAGCAGGTGCTATGAGAATTCCATCTTCCATCAAGTTGATTTTGGAACTACGCTCTGGGGAGGTGCCACGCAAACTAATATTTGGACGCAGTCCAAATCCATCTTCTTCATAAATATTTATCCCGGGAATGGTCTGCAGAATCCTATTAATATTGGTGTAGGAGAATTTTTTTAAATCTTTTTGTGAGATATAGCTTGCGGATCCTGTTTTGTTTCGAGCTTCAAACTTGCTTCCAAGTAGTGCATTACCTGAGATAACAACTTCTTCAAGGAATTCAGTTTTTAGTTGGATGGAGTCTTTTTCTTGTGGGTTTGTCTGAGCTACAGCTATTGTAGTTGTAAATATCAGAATAAGTAAATGTGTTGTGATTTTCATTTAATGTATTATTTAGAATTAATTTAAATAGCGACAAATGTAATTTCCTAATTTTAAAACACCAACTTTATTTAGAATTATTCTTAATAATTTTTTTAACCAAATTTACTATTCAATTATTGCAGCAGGTATGCAATATTTCAAAAGTTAATTATTCAATATTCAAGATTTAAATCCAAAATCATTTCTGAAAATTTTGTTAAACAAAATTAATATGATGATTTTTTTGTAGCTTTGCATTACCAATGAAGCATTATTTTTATAAAATAGTATCCTTTTGTATGGGGCTTTTAGTGTTCCTGTCTACAATGTCTTTTACTATAGAAAGTCACTATTGTGGTGATGTTTTAATAGATACTTCGGTGCTTGGTAAAGTTGAGTCTTGTGGTATGGAAACTCAACAAAAAACATCTTCAAAAGAGTGTGATATCAGTAAGAAAGACTGTTGTAGTGATGAGCAGTTGGTTGTTGATGGTCAAGATGATTTGAAAATTTCTTTAGACAAATTAGATAAGGAGCAACAGCTATTAGTTGCTGCTTTCATCTATTCATACATAAATCTGTTTGCAGAACAACAAACGGAAAATATTGCTTTTAAAAATTATTCTCCTCCTCCTTTGGTCAGGGACGTTCAAATTTTAGACCAAACTTTTCTTATTTGATTTTTAAGTAATTAATACTGTAGTCCAACATTAACTTGTTTGGACTAAACTGCTTGTCTTTTGTTTTAAGACCAAATTTTTAATTACTTAAAATTCATTTATATGCTAAATAAAAGCATCAAATTTTTAATAGAAAATAAATTAGTAGCAGTTTTGTTACTAGCCTTATTTGTGGCGTGGGGTGTTGTAAATGCGCCTTTCGAATGGAATACTGGTTCTATGCCACGTAATCCTGTGGCTGTAGACGCCATACCTGATATTGGTGAAAATCAACAGATCGTATTTACCAAATGGGATGGACGTTCTCCTCAGGATATTGAAGACCAAATCACTTATCCACTTACTACTTCCTTGTTAGGAATTCCTGGGGTAAAAACCATACGTAGTTCCTCAATGTTTGGTTTTTCGAGCATCTATATCATTTTTGAAGAGGATATAGAATTTTATTGGAGTCGAAGTCGTATACTAGAAAAATTAAATTCACTACCAGCGGGATTATTACCAGAAGGAGTAAACCCCGCGCTAGGTCCTGATGCTACAGGTCTCGGACAGATTTACTGGTATACATTAGAGGGTCGTGATGAAAACGGAAATGTTACCGGTGGTTGGGACTTACAAGAATTAAGAAGTATTCAGGACTTCTACGTGAAATATGCTCTATCCTCAGCAAGTGGTGTTTCAGAAGTAGCATCAATAGGTGGTTACGTTTTAGAATATCAAGTGGATGTCAATCCTGAATTGATGAAACAGTATAAAGTTGGATTGAACGAGGTTGTTAAAGCTGTAAAACAAAGTAATCAAGACGTTGGTGCGCAAACATTAGAAATTAATCAGGCAGAATATCTAATTCGAGGTTTGGGATATGTCAAATCTATTTCCGACTTAGAAAATGCAGTAGTCACCTCAGAAGATTTTACTTCTATACGCCTGAAAGATATAGCTAAAGTTTCTCACGGTCCTGCAACAAGAAGAGGTCTCTTAGATAAAGAAGGCGCAGAGGTTGTAGGTGGTGTTGTGGTTGCTCGCTATGGAGCCAACCCTATGGCAGTTATTAATAATGTTAAAGAAAAAATTAAAGAACTAAGTTCTGGTTTACCATCAAAAACCTTGAGTGACGGAAGGACATCACAATTGACTATTGTTCCTTTTTATGATAGAACTGAACTCATTCAGGAAACATTAGGGACTCTTGATGAAGCATTGACTCTAGAAATTTTGATAACCATTTTTGTTATTATCATTATGGTTTTCAACTTAAGGGCGTCAGTATTAATCTCAGGACTACTGCCTGTGGCTGTATTGATGGTTTTTATATCAATGAAATTATTTAATGTAGATGCCAATATTGTAGCTTTATCTGGTATCGCCATAGCTATTGGTACAATGGTAGATGTAGGTGTTATTCTTTCCGAAAATGTGCTACGCCATATAGATGAAAATGACCAGAACTTACCAATGAATACAGTAGTATATAATGCCACAGCCGAAGTGTCTGGTGCTATTCTTACTGCGGTTATGACTACAATAATAAGTTTTATCCCAGTGTTTACAATGATAGGAGCTGAAGGTAAGCTGTTTAGGCCTTTGGCTTTTACAAAAACTGCAGCACTCACGGCATCGCTTATAGTAGCACTATTTCTTATACCACCATTTGCAGCCTATTTTTTTAAAAAGCGAAATGTGAAAATTTCTTTTA
The DNA here is from genome assembly GCF_048269885.1 of Tenacibaculum sp. Taxonomy (NCBI): domain Bacteria; kingdom Pseudomonadati; phylum Bacteroidota; class Flavobacteriia; order Flavobacteriales; family Flavobacteriaceae; genus Tenacibaculum; species Tenacibaculum sp. The sequence goes on from NZ_JBLWTZ010000004.1 coordinate 155,668, forward strand.
GGTACATTCTTAATGGTGTCTTGGTAATAATTGGTCTGTCAGCAGTTATTTTTGGTTTCAATCTAGGGTTCATATTGATTGCATTCGGTATTGTTGGTTTATTATCTGTTAAAGAGAAAATTTCGGTGGAGAGAGCCAATATAATCAACATTTTTGTTTCAGCCTTTGCCATTGTATTCTTGTTAGCCGAATATTGGAGACCATTGGGCGTGGATAGAAGTATTTTCTGGAACTTAATATTTGTAGGCTTGATATGTTTTGGTTTGCTAGGTGTTTTTACACTATTTAGACATTATTATGTGCGCATTTTAAATTGGGCACTACGTAATAAACTCTTATTTCTATCTATACCTACAGCCATTGTCATTTTTGGTGTTATGATTATGCGTAGCACAGGTAAGGAATTTATGCCTTCACTCAATGAAGGGTCTTTTCTCTTAATGCCAACATCTATGCCTCATGCAGGGGTTGAAGAAAATAAACGTGTTTTACAACAATTGGATATGGCAGTTGCCAGTATTCCTGAAATTGAAACCGTGGTTGGTAAATCTGGACGAACTGAGTCTGCATTGGATCCTGCTCCACTTTCAATGTATGAGAATGTAATTCTTTACAAGCCGGAATATATTTTGGATGAAGCTAGAGAGCGACAAAAATTCAAGGTAAATGAAGATGGCTTATTTGTTCTTAAGGATGGTTCTCTGGTTATTAATCCAAATAATGATATTGATGATCAGTCTAAAGATAAAGGTCAAATAAAAAAGGAATTTTATCAGGTCGACTCCAAAATACTAATACCAGATAATGATGGAGAATATTTTAGAAACTGGCGACCAGAAATTGAATCCCCAGACGATATTTGGAAAGAAATTGTAAAGGTAACAAAACTGCCGGGAGTTACTTCAGCACCAAAATTACAACCTATTGAAACGCGTTTGGTTATGCTTCAAACAGGAATGCGTGCGCCTATGGGTATTAAGGTGAAAGGTCAAGATTTAAATGAGATTGAAGCTTTTGGTGTTCAACTAGAAGACATTTTAAAACAGGCTGAAGGAGTAAAGGAAGAAGCCGTTTTTGCAGATCGAATTGTAGGCAAACCATACCTTTTATTAGATATTGAACGAGACAGACTCGCCCGTTATGGGATTTCTATACAGCAAGTGCAACAGGTCATACAAGTGTCCATAGGAGGTATGGTACTTACACAAACTGTTGAAGGTAGAGAGCGATATGGCATTCGTGTACGTTATCCAAGAGAACTACGAGCCAACCCGAATGATTTAAAAGACATCTATGTTCCTGTAGAAAAAGGAACTCCTGTACCATTAAGCGAATTAGTAACGATTAGATACGAACAAGGACCACAAGTAATAAAGAGTGAAGATACTTTTTTAGTGGGTTATGTACTTTTTGATAAACTGGATGGATTTGCAGAAGTAGATGTAGTAGAGAATGCACAAGCTCTTATTCAGTCTAAAATTGATAATGGAGAACTTATTGTTCCTAAAGGTATAAACTATCAATTTACAGGAACTTATGAAAATCAATTAAGGGCAGAAAAAACACTTAGTGTAGTTGTGCCACTAGCATTACTCATTATATTTCTCATTCTTTATTTTCAGTTTCGTTCCATAGCAACATCACTTATGGTATTTACAGGAATTGCCGTAGCGTTTGCCGGTGGTTTTTTAATGATTTGGTTTTACGGTCAAGATTGGTTTTTAAACTTTAACTTCTTTGGAGAAAACTTACGTGATTTATTCCAAATGCATACCATAAACTTGAGTGTGGCCGTTTGGGTTGGATTCATTGCATTGTTTGGTATTGCTACAGATGACGGGGTTGTAATGGCAACTTACTTAACGCAGACTTTTGATAAAAATAAACCTAAAGACAGGAAAGGAATTAGAGCGTCGGTAATTGAGGCTGGAGAAAAACGTATCCGCCCTTGTTTAATGACAACGGCGACAACCATTCTTGCTTTATTGCCTGTGCTCACTTCAACGGGTCGAGGTAGTGATATAATGATACCAATGGCAATCCCATCTTTTGGAGGAATGCTCATTGCTTTGGTAACCTTATTTGTTGTGCCGGTATTATTTAGTTTAAAACATGAACTTCAATTAAAACGAGCTACAAAATGAGATATATAATATTAATAGGAATCGCTTTTTTCGCTTTAGCGGAAGGAAATGCACAAGACTTAGCAACCTATATTAAGGAGGCTCAAGAAAATAACCCCGAAATTCAAACTTTCGAGTTGCGCTATAACATAGCAGAAGAAAAAGTTAATGAAGTCAATACTTTACCAGATACTCAAATAAGTGCTGGCTATTTTGTAAGTGAGCCTGAAACTCGCACAGGAGCGCAACGTGCACGTTTTTCAGTTAAGCAGATGTTACCTTGGTTTGGAACCATTACAGCTAGAGAAAATTATGCCAGTTCAATGGCAGAAGCTCAGTTTGTAGATATAGAGATAGCAAAAAGAAAACTTACTCTAGCTGTATCTCAATCTTATTACAAGCTATACGCCATTAGAGCAAAACAACATGTTTTAGATAAGAATATTAAGCTTTTAGAAACTTATGAGCGTTTGGCATTAACTTCGGTAGAAGTTGGTAAGGCATCGGCAGTAGATGTATTGCGTCTTCAAATAAGACAAAATGAGCTTTTACAGAAAAAAGATGTGTTGGAGCAAGATTATCTTGCTGAACAAGTGGCCTTCAACAATCTCTTAAATCGTGATGAAACTATTGCGGTAATTGTTGTTGACGACATGTTTCTTCCAGATGAGGATGCATTAATATCAGTCGAAACTCTTCAATTAAATCCTGAATTGTTAAAGTATGACAAGTTGTACGAATCGATTGAGCAATCAGAATTGTTAAACCAGAAAGAAAGTGCTCCTAATATTGGTTTTGGGTTAGATTACGTACCAGTTTCAGAGCGACCAGATATGAGTTTTATTGACAACGGAAAGGATATTGTAATGCCTATGGTTTCCATTTCTATTCCAATTTTCAACAATAAGTATAAGTCTATAACAAAACAGAATCGATTGAAGCAGTTACAAATACAGTCCCAAAAAGAAGATAGGCTAAATAAACTAGAAACATTATTAGCAGATGCAAAATACAATCGAACGAATGCGAGAATAAAATTCAATATTCAATCAGACAATTTAAAGCAAGCGAATGATGCTGAAGAAATCCTGATTAAAAACTATGAAACAGGAACTATAGATTTCAATGACGTATTAGATGTTCAAGAGTTACAGTTAAAATTTCAAATAAATCTTATTGAATCTATTAAAGGGTATTATGTGCAATATGCTTTGATTAATTACTTAACACAATAGAAATGAAGACAATAAATATAATCATATTATTACTATTTACTCCTGTCACTTTTGCTCAAGTAGGCACAAACGGAAAAGATAGAAAAGAAGAAGGTAGACCTGTTAAGGAGTACAACCTTACCATTGAAGAAAATAAAATGACACTTGGGGATGTTACTGCAAAAGCCATGACGATAAACGGAAGTATTCCTGGGCCCGTTTTGGAATTTGAGGAAGGTGATCTTGCAATCATTAATGTAACCAATAAAATGGATGAAGAAACATCAGTACATTGGCATGGCTTAATCCTTCCAAATTTTTACGATGGCGTTCCATATCTAAATACGCCACCAATTGAACCAGGAACCACTTTTCAATATAGAATTCCAATCAACCAATCGGGTACATATTGGTATCATTCCCATACGATGTTACAAGAGCAAAAGGGGGTTTATGGGTCTATTATCATTCACCCAAAAGAAAAAACCTTGGAATATGATAAAGATTTGGTCGTGATGTTATCAGATTGGACCGATGAAAAACCATTGAATGTTTTAAGGAATCTAAAAAGAGGTAATGACTGGTATCAGGTAAAGAAAGGAACATCAGTACCATTAAGTAGAGTAATTAAAGAAGGGGCATTAGGAGCACAATTCAAGTTTTGGAGAGATCGTATGGAAGGAGCAGATATTTCAGATATTTATTATCCCACATTTTTGTCCAACGGTAAAAAAATGGCGGAGTATCCAGAATTCAAGCCAGGTGAAAAAGTACGTCTTCGCTTCATCAACGCATCGGCCTCTACCTATTATTGGTTGGATTTTGGTGGCGGAAACCCGATGGTGGTATCTAGTGATGGTATTGACGTACAACCGGTATCCAAAAGCCGATTTCTATTTGGCATAGCCGAAACGTATGATGTAATAATCACTATCCCAAAAGGAGCTATAGAAATTGTTGCTACAGCTCAGGATGGTTCTGGTAATACTTCAATTCGCTTAGGAAATGGAGAACTTTTTTCTGCGACGGTAATCGATAGACCCAACAAAGTCGAAATGATGAAGCAAATGGCAAAAATGGACATGAAGATGGGAGCGCCTGCGATAATAGGAAATCAAAAGAAGAAAACACCAGAGTTATTAATGCAAAAGTATGGAATGAAGATGGATATGAAGGACGGACAAATGAATATGAAAGATAGTAAAATGGGCAATCCAATGGAAACGAAGACAAATGACCATATGGGTCACGATATGTCAACGATGCAGAAAGATACCGCGTCTTTTGATTACAGCACACGTAAAGCCTATTTCAATTATGATTTTTTGAGGGCAAAGGAAAATACCACATTCAAAGCTAACTTACCCGTAAACGACATTTTGTTGAACCTGACTGGAAATATGCAACGCTATGTTTGGAGTATGAATGGAGTACCATTGTCAGAAATAGATAATATTAAAATTAAAGGCGGTGAGGTTACTAGAATAACATTGAACAATCTAACAATGATGCATCACCCAATGCACCTTCACGGACATTACTTTAGAGTGATAAATAAAAATGGAGAACGTTCGCCATTAAAACATACTGTTAATGTACCACCGATGCAAAAAGTGGTTATAGAATTTTATAATGAAGAAGTTGGTGACTGGATTTTTCATTGTCATGTGCTATATCATATGATGGGAGGTATGGCTAGGGTATTTAGTTATGATACGCCAAGAGACGATAGGATGAAAGAATTTCCTGCGCAAAAACTAGTAGATGAAACAGATCTTTATTATTCGTGGGGATTGGCTCGTGCTGGGTCAAACTTCAATGAGCTTTTTTTAACCTCTAGTAATATCCGTAACGAATTTGGATTAAGAACAGAGTTCGATTACAATCAAAATCTCGAAGCCGAAGTAAATTACAATAGATATCTCAATGATTGGGTACGTCTCTATGTAGGTGTTAATCTCGAAACCGAAGTGCCTGACTCCTATAATAAGTTCAACACAGTTGGTCTTATTGGTGTAAAGTACTTTACACCTTACAGGTTCAATGTAGATGTGAGTATGGATAATCAGCTACGCCCAAGAATACGTCTGGATAGGGAGTTATTGATTTTTCCAAGAATTTTTCTGGAAGGCGAATACGAATATAGAGCAGACTTTGGATGGGTCAATGATTTAGAGGATAATAAATCCTTTGAAAGTGAAACCCAATGGTTGGTAGGTCTTTCATACATCCTCTCACGTAATTTTTCAATTCAAGGTAACTACAATAACCGATACGGTTGGGGTGGTGGTCTTTTAGCAAGATTTTAATAAAATTAAAGTATATCATAATAATTAAATCAAAAACAAAATGAGCAAATTAAAATTAGTATTAGGAATAGTTACAATAGCATTTGTAACCTTAACAGTAGTGTCTTGTAAAGATGCAAAAACAGATAAAAACAATTCTACCGGTCACCATTCAGAAATGAATGCAGATGAAGACCATTCAAAAATGAATCACGATAATAGTGATGGACACCATGATGCGGATAAAAAAGAAATGACAATGAATGGGAATGGTAGTTCAGAAACTGTTTTAAATGATTATTTCAATCTTAAAGATGCTTTAGTAGCAGATGATAATTCAAAAGCTAAAGAGCTTGGTGCAACCTTAGCAAAATCTTTAGCGAGTCTTGAAATATTATCAAACTATTCAGATAAACAAAAGACAGACTTAAAAGATATCATAGAGGATGCAGTAGAGCACGCAGAGCATATTTCAGAAAGTGATATAGCACACCAGAGAGAGCATTTTAAGGTGTTAAGTAAAGATGTCACCGATATTGTTGCCATTACCGGGACAAAAAACACATTGTACCAGCAGTTTTGTCCGATGTATGATGGTGGTAGTGCTTGGTTGAGTATGAGTAAGGATGTTAAAAACCCATATTACGGTAGTAAAATGTTAAAATGCGGTAAAGTTCAAAAAGAAATTAATTAAATGAAACTAGTAAAAATCATAGCAATAATCTTGTTAGTGGTCTTTGTGGGCATACAGTTTATACCTGTAGGCCTTAATCAAAGTAATAGTATTCCGAGAACTGACTTTATGTTGGTTAATGACGTCCCTAATGGTATTAAGGATAAGTTACAAGTCTCGTGCTATGATTGTCACAGTAACAACACAAAATATCCTTGGTACAATAAAATTCAGCCAATAGCTTGGTTTCTAGAAGACCATATTGAAGAGGGAAAAGCAGAGTTAAACTTTAATGAGTGGGATTCTCTTTCAAATCGAAGAAAAGTAAGTAAACTAAGGTCTATTATTAAACAGATTGAAAGTGGTGAAATGCCTTTAGATTCTTACACTTTGATTCATAAAGATGCAAAGTTTTCAGAAGCCGAGAAAGAAGAGATAATCAGTTGGATAACACAATTAAAAGATAGTTTATAAATAATTTAAAAATTAAAAAGATGAAAAATTTAAAAATGAGTATAGCAATAATGCTATTGATGACAGTTTCTTTAACCAATGCACAACATAATCATGACCATGGTAAGAAGGAAAAAAAGAGTGAGCACAATGATGGAATGAAGCACAGTAAAATGATGAATAAGAAAAGTGATATAAAATTTGAAGCGATTTTAAGTGATTATTTCAACTTAAAGGATGCATTGGTAGCTGATGATTCTAAAAAAGCAGCTACAGTAGGCTCTAAATTAGCATTATCATTAAAAGCATTTAATAAGTCAAATTATACTTCAGCTGAACAAAAAGAGTTGACAGATATCATTGAAGATGCTATAGAACACGCGGAGCATATTTCAAAAAGTGAAATAGGTCATCAAAGAGAACATTTTAAGACATTAAGTAAAGACATAACAGATATGGTTGCTATAGCTGGTACCAAGAATACGCTTTACCAGCAGTTTTGCCCAATGTATGATAAGGGCAGCGCTTGGTTAAGTACAAAACAAGAGGTGAGAAATCCGTATTACGGAAGTCGAATGCTAAAATGTGGTAAAGTACAAAAGACTATTCAATAGAAACTCTATAGGAGCCATTCTATCATACTGGTTTGTTAGTTAACAGTAGATAGGAAGGTATTAGACTTCGGAATAGCAAAAGTCCTGTCTCGGGAAGGAATACAATGTATAGTTAGAGTTAGTTCCTTCCCGTACGGGCACAAAGTAATTGAAAATAAAGTTGATTTGACTAATAGAAGCCTGTATAAGAAAGTAGAGTAATACTTGTCTTCTTTGTTGGGTGAAATACAAACTTTTGAAAAGGAGGAATTTTTTGAAAAGTACTTGATTTTGAGAGAAGAATTTGTTTTTGATTGATAGATAAATTCCGACTCTCATTTTCAAGTACGATTTAAAAGTAAAATAATAATTCGTAAAACAACTATTTGATTTAAATAAAGTAGAACTATGAAAGATTGTTGCAAAGACGGATGCCATCAAAAAGCAGAAAAATCTATTGTTAAAAAATGGTTCAACTATTTAATCTATGTAATACTGTTAATAATAATTGGTGGTGCATTAGTACTTCAATTATTTGATTAAAAGATTAATAAAAGTGAATAAGGAAGATATGGCAAAAACACCTGAAAGTACTAGTTTTTATGAGCAGCTCTTTAAAAAAGTATTGTTCACCACAAGCATAGTCACTGTATTGTCATTAAGTTATGGACTATGGGTCAATGAAAATCCTGATAGCTTGTTTCTACAACTTTTAATTGTTGGATTGGCTTTACTCAAAACCATTGTTATTATTAGACTCACTTTTCTACAGTTAAGTATGATAATAGGAGAAAGTCATCAACTTACACATATTTTAACATTATTTACTGTATTAATTGTTTTGATTATTTTTTCTTTTTCAGCTGATTATCAAGCCTTGTACGTGCTAAATTCTGAAAGCTTTAAATCTGCCACATCGTTTAATGACTCCTTTTTTATGCAATTTTTTGAGTTTATGTATTTCAGTTTGATCACATTTTCATCAGTTGGTTTTGGTGATATCGTACCTGTTTCTGTTTCAGGAAAAATAATTGTAATACTAGAAATCCTATTGAGCTTTTTTGTTTTGGTTTTTGGTATTGCCAATATTAATAGAATACACATATATAAATAACTCATTTAATAATTATAATTATGAAAGCACTTAAATTAATGACTACCATGATATTATGTTTTACAGTTGTAAGCGTCATGAATGGGCAAGAAGTAAAAAATCAAACCGATGTAGATGCCGTTATTTCGGTAATGAAAGTTTATAAAGATGCACTACAAAACCTTACCACCGAAGGAACATTCGAATTGTTTACAAAAGATTCTAAAATTTATGAATCTGGAGGAGTAGAAGGAACTTACAGTCACTACATCGAACATCATTTAGGGCCAGAATTAGGCCACTTTAAAAGTTTTACATTTTCAGATTATGAGATTGATGTGAAAGTAGATGTACCCTATGCATTTACTACAGAAACTTATATCTATACTATTGTCTTAAATCCAGATGATAAGGGTATTTCTCGAACTATTAAGAAAAAAGGGGTAGCAACTTCCATTTTAAAGAAAATGGATGATGAATGGAAAATAATTAAAACACATTCTTCTTCAAGAAATAAAAAATAAAACCAGATGAGACCATGTATTCTTTTTATCCTATTATTCTGCACGTTTCTTTTTGTGTCTTGTAAGCAAGAAACAAAAGAAACCGAAACAATTCTAAAGCAACCAAAAACTGAAACTTCATCGAAGTCATTAAAAAAAGTATTAAGTCCGCATACTTCAACTATGACCATGGTCGGTGATGCACATATTCATATAGATTATTCATCGCCTGGAGTTAGGGGACGAATCATTTTTGGTGGATTAGTTGGTTACGATAATGTTTGGCAAGCAGGTGCACATATGGCTACTTGGCTACAAACTAGTAAAGATTTAACCATTGATGGAAAAGAACTTCCTGCAGGTAAATATGGATTTTTTACAATTCCTTCAAAAGAAGATTGGACTATAATGATTAATAAAAATTGGAATCAGCATGGAAAAGATGATTACAATGAAAAAGATGATGTAATAAGGTTTAAAGTAACACCAATTATTTCAGATAAAATTATGGAGCATTTAGAATATAAAATAAATAAGTTAAGTGAAACAGAAGGGACTATTTCTCTTGCTTGGGAAAAGGTAATAATTAACATTCCTTTTAAATTAAATCAATAAGATGGTAAATAGACATACAGCATTAAAAATAAGAAAGGCGCATCGTTATTTGGGTGTTTTTTTAGGTATTCAATTTTTAATGTGGACTATTAGTGGGATGTATTTTAGTTGGACGGATATTGATGAGATTCACGGCGATCAATTCAAAAAAGAAAATCCCGAGAAAACTGCATTTATGGATTTATTGGGGAGTTCTCAATTAGCCGTTAAAGACCCTATTAAGTCTCTAGAACTTCTTGAAATAGCAAATACACCTTACTATTGGATAAATGAAACAACACTTTACAATGCCCTTACGGGAATAAAAAAAGAGGGGCTAACAGAGCAAGAAGCAATTAAAGTGGCGGAACGCTATATGTTATCGGATTTAAAATTAGACAAAATACAGAGAATTGAAACTGTAAGCGATCACCACGAATACAGAGGAAGGCCTTTGCCAGCCTATGAGATTTCATACAAGACCGATGAAAATCTTAAGGCTTATGTAGCTGTCGAAAATGGAGATTTTCAAACAGTTAGGCATCGTAGTTGGCGCTGGTTCGATTTTTTATGGATGACGCACACGATGGATTATCAAGGACGAGATAATTTTAATACAATAGTTTTAAGAGCTTTTTCACTTTTAGGATTAATAACAGTACTCAGCGGATTTTTACTGTGGTACATAAGTTCGCCTACTATTAGAAAAATAAATAAGAAAACAAAAAAATAATATTATGAATAAAAACATTATTTACATAAGTATTGCAGTGATTGTTGGTCTGCTAGGCGGCTATATAATATTCGGTGGAAGTTCTGCTGATACTGTAACAAGCACAACTAAAGATAATCACGATCATTCAAAGGAAATTGCATCTAATCAAATGTGGACCTGTTCGATGCATCCACAAATAATGCAGGCTGAACCAGGTGATTGTCCTATATGCGGAATGGATTTAATACCTGCTGAGGCCGGAGCAGATGGATTATCAGCTGATCAGTTTAAAATGACCGAAAACGCATTAGCACTTGCTAATATACAAACAAGTATAGTGGGATCGGGAACTAGTGAAAAAGCAACTCTTAAACTATCTGGGAAAATTAGAGAAAATGAAGAGTCAAATGCAGTTCAAGTAACTTATTTTTCTGGAAGGATTGAAAAACTTTATGTAAATTCTACAGGTGAGAGAGTAGGTAAAGGGAGGCCTTTAGCTACCATATATTCCCCAGAACTTGTATCCGCTCAGCAAGAACTTTTAACCGCTGCTTCACTCAAAAAATCTCAGCCAGAATTGTATTTAGCGGTTCGTAACAAACTTAAATTATGGAAACTTTCAGAAAAACAAATTAATTCTATTGAAGAAGCAGGAAAGGTGCAGGAATACTTTCCAGTATATGCTACGGTTTCAGGAACGGTTACCCATAAAATGGTAGAAGAAGGCGATTATGTAAAACTTGGTCAACCTTTGTATAAAATAGCAAACTTAAATACGGTTTGGGCGGAGTTTGATGCTTACGAACACCAAATAGCTTCATTAAAAGAGGGGCAGGAGATTAAGATTACGACCAATGCTTACCCTAATCAAGAGTTTGATGCTAAAATTTCTTTTATAGACCCACTTCTTAATTCAACTACAAGAACAATAGTTATACGTGCAGTGCTCAATAATAAAAAAGACAAATTTAAACCAGGAATGTTTGTAGAAGGAAAGGTTGGTGGAATTCAGTCAGATATTGATGAAATCATTAGCGTGCCTGCTAGTGCTGTTATGTGGACTGGAGAACGTTCAGTAGTTTATCTAAAGACAAAACCCGATGAGCCTGTTTTCGAAATGAGAGAAGTAAAACTTGGAACTGCAACAGGTGAAACCTACTTTATATTAGAAGGGCTTGAGAGTGGAGATGAAATAGTTACAAATGGAACATTTACGGTTGATGCTGCCGCTCAGTTGAAAGGAAAAAAATCCATGATGAACACTAAAGGAGGTAAAACAATGACAGGGCATGAAGGACATCTTGGGATGCAAAAAGAGAGCTCGGATGATAATGTAAATCATTCAGAGATGAACCAGAGAATTGAAGTTTCCAATAACTTTCAAAATCAATTAAGAGAGGTTTTTAATGTCTATATTCAATTGAAAGAGGCTCTTGTCAATGACAATGCTATAGAAGCACAAACTATTGCGAAAAAAGTAAATCAAAGTTTAGCAAAGGTAGACATGAAACTATTATCTAATGAAAAAGCCCACAACCATTGGATGACGATTCAAAAAGAATTGAAAAGTTCTGCAAGCGCAATTGAAAAAGATTCGGATATAGCAGTACAAAGAGGGCATTTTAAACATCTTTCTGCTCATATAACAAGTAGTATAAAACTCTTTGGTATTAACCAAAAAGTATATAATGAGTTTTGCCCTATGGCAGATAACAATAAAGGAGCCTATTGGTTAAGTCTAGAAGAAGACATTAGGAATCCGTATTACGGACAAGTAATGCTAAAATGCGGTGAAGTAAGGGAGATTATAGAATAATTAGCCTTACCGAGTAAGCTTGTATAATTATATAGTCTCAAGAACAATGTATGTAAAGGCAAGAAGAAATAGGATAAGAGAAAATAGAAAAAATAGAAGAAAAGCTCAAAGGAATAAGGATTTATATAAAAATAATATTACCAGAAAAGATAAAATTATTGGTATACTAGCCATCGTTGCGATATTTATTATTGCTGCTATAGCCGCATATTACTATTCCCTTTCAAAAGCTGGGCTGAAGCTATTTTAAACAAAAAATGAGTTATATTATTCATATAAAAAATATGGTATGTCCAAGATGTATATCCTCTATATCACAGATTTTACATGGATTGAATCTACCATACAAAAATATAAAGTTAGGCGAAGTAGAATTGAGTTTACCACTTAGAGAAGAGAAAATAGATACATTGTCTATTGAACTTAAAAAAGAAGGATTTAGTTTGATAAATAACAGAAAGAGTCAGCTAATCGAAAGCATGAAAAACCTTGTAGTTAATACTATTCACTATTCTAATGATGAAAGTGATATTGTTTGGGTAAATTTGGTTAGCGATAAACTAAAATTAGATTATAAATATTTAAGTTCCTTATTCTCATCGGTAGAAAGTATCACGTTTGAGCAGTATATTATCCACCAAAAGATTGAACGAGTTAAAGAACTCATAGTCTATGATGAGTTAACCCTAAGCGAAATAGCTTTTAAATTGCATTACAGTAGTGTTGCCTATTTAAGCAATCAGTTTAAAAAAGTAACAGGAATGACACCTACGCAATTTAAAAAGAGTACTATACAAAACAGAAAATCGTTAGATGACATTTAGTTGTAAAAATAAAAACAAGTAAATTTTACAAATCATTCAGCAAATAACACAACGTATTAAAATCCTTTAATCTGGATATTTGTAATGCACAAATTAAAAATAGATTATGGAGATTTCTAACGTTTTTAAAGCTAAAGAAAAAAGCTTTAAACAAAATGTGAAAAATTCATTCCCAGTTATAGGAATGACATGCGCATCGTGTGCAGCTAGCGTTGAATCTGTACTGAAACATACAGAAGGTGTATTGGATGCTAATGTAAACTTTGCAAATAGTTCTGTTCTTGTGGAATATGAAAAGGAGTTAAACCCTAATCAATTTCAAAAAGTACTTCGCGAAGTGGGGTATGATATGATTATTGATGTCGATAACCCTTCTGAAATACAAGAGGAACTTCAACAAAAACAGTATCAAGATATAAAGAATCGCACTATTTGGTCTGTCATTTTTACACTTCCCATCTTTATATTAGGAATGTTCTTTATGAGTTGGGAACCTAGTAAGTGGATCTCTTTGGTAATGACTATTCCCGTTCTTTTTTGGTTTGGACGTAGTTTTTTTATTAATGCATTCAAACAGGCTAAATATGGTAACGCAAATATGGATACTTTAGTCGCCTTGAGTACGGGAATTGCTTTCATTTTTAGTGTATTTAATACTTTTTTTTCTGAGTACTGGTTAAAACGTGGTGTTGAACCTCATGTATATTATGAAGCAGCTTCGGTAATTATAACCTTTATTTCTTTAGGTAAACTGTTGGAAGAAAAGGCAAAATCAAATACATCCTCTGCTATAAAAAAGTTGATGGGATTGCAGCCAAAAACATTGATAATTATTGAAAATGAAGAGGAAAAAGAAATTCCTATTTCCTCAGTTCAAGTAGGTCAAATAATTTTAGTTCGTCCTGGAGATAAGATCCCTGTAGACGGTCAAGTATTTAAAGGGAGTTCTTATGTAAATGAAAGTATGATTACAGGAGAACCCATACCTGTAGAAAAAATAAAGGGTGATAAAGTATATGCAGGCACAGTAAATCAAAAAGGAAGTTTTCAATTTATTGCTAAAAAAGTAGGTGGAGAAACCTTACTATCTCAAATCATTAAAATGGTTCAAGAGGCTCAAGGAAGTAAAGCACCTGTTCAGAAACTGGTCGATAAAATTGCTAGTGTTTTTGTTCCTATTGTATTGGGTATATCTATTATTACGTTTATTGTTTGGATGTTTGTTGGTGGCGAAAATGCATTTTCTCAAGCCTTATTAACCTCCGTGGCAGTGTTGGTTATTGCCTGTCCCTGTGCTTTAGGTTTGGCGACACCTACTGCCATTATGGTAGGAATTGGTAAAGGTGCCGAAAACAATATTCTTATAAAAGATGCTGAAAGTTTAGAACTCGGTTATAAAGTAAATACAGTCATTTTAGATAAAACTGGGACAATTACAGAAGGAAAACCTTTAGTGACGGATATATTTTGGAACGATAAACTCAAAAATAACGACAAATACAAGCAAGTACTTTTAGCAATAGAAGCACAATCCGAACATCCTTTGGCAGAAGCAGTAGTTAAACATTTAAAAAATGAAAATATTGAAAAAGTTGAAGTTGTGTCTTTTGAAAGTATTACAGGAAAAGGAGTAAAAGCTGAAACAGAAAACGGTTCAAAATATCATGTAGGAAACGTTAAGCTAATGCATGATAAGAATATTCAAATCGACAGTTTTTTAAAGCAAACAGCAGAAGGTCTAGAAGAACAGGCAAAAACGGTTATTTTCTTTGGTAATGAAGAACAAGTTTTAGCGATACTCGCCATTGCAGATAAAATAAAGGAAACTTCAAAAAGGGCTATAGAAACACTTAAAGAAAACGGTGTTGAGGTTTATATGCTTACAGGTGATAACAAAAAAACGGCATTTGCTGTTGCGAAACAAGTAGGAATTACCAATTACCAAGGTGGTGTAATGCCTTCTGAAAAAGCCGCTTTTGTTGAGAAATTACAAGCAGATGGAAAAATAGTAGCTATGGTAGGTGACGGTATCAACGATTCCCACGCTTTAGCACAGGCCAATGTAAGTATAGCAATGGGAAAAGGATCTGATATTGCAATGGACGTTGCAAAAATGACCTTGATAACTTCCAATTTGCAATCCATTCCCAAAGCGTTGGAACTGTCAAAGAGAACCGTTTTGGGCATACGCCAGAATCTATTTTGGGCATTTATTTACAATCTCATTGGTATTCCAATTGCAGCAGGCGTTTTGTATCCCGTAAATGGATTTTTATTGGACCCAATGATAGCAGGAATGGCAATGGCTTTAAGTAGTGTATCTGTTGTTCTAAATAGCTTAAGGCTTAAACGCGTAAAACTTTAATAATAAATACAAATTCAAAAATTATGAAAACTTTAAAATTTAAAACAAATATCAATTGTGGTGGTTGTGTATCAAAGGTGACTCCTTTATTGAATAAGCAGGAAGGTGTAGAAAGTTGGGAAGTAGATACGGATAATCCAGATAAAATTTTAACCATTGAAAGCGATAGCGCTATCGAAGAAGATGTAAAAGCTACTTTGCAAAAAGTAGGATTTAAGGCAGAATCTGTAGAGTAACATCCTTAATTTGATATGGGTTACATTATCTTCTTAGGAATCATTCTTCTTTTGGTTGTACACTTTTACAGAAAAGCACAGAGACAAAAGGTGCAACCTTTCCCAAAGCATTGGCACGAATTGTTGTTGGATAATGTGCTCTACTACCGTAATCTTTCAATTGAAAGACAAGTAACTTTTCAGAAGAGAATGATGCAATTTTTAAGCGAAGTATATATAGATGGTGTACAATTTGAATTGCAAGAATTAGACAAAGTTTTAATTGCTGCGAGTGCAGTAATACCTGTTTTTGGCTTTAAAGAATGGCATTACGCCAATTTAAGTGGAATACTATTATATCCAGATAATTTTAATGAGGATATGCAATTTGGAGCTAAGTATAAAACACGAAATATTGGCGGAGTAGTCGGGAATGGACGGTTTGAGAAGCAAATGATTCTGTCTAAAAAAGCATTGTATCATGGTTTTAAAAATACAACCGATAAGAGCAATACTGGTATACATGAATTTATTCATTTAATTGATAAGTTAGACGATAGAACAGATGGTATACCAGAACGATTATTAGAACATCAATACGCAATACCTTGGTTAAATTTAATTCATAAAGAAATGGAAGCGATAAATAGCAATCATTCCGATATTCGAAAATATGGAGGGACTAATCAAGCTGAGTTTTTTGCTGTAGCTTCAGAATATTTTTTTGAGCGTCCTGATTTACTAAAAAAGAAGCATCCTAAACTTTATAAAATGCTTACTTTATGTTTTAACCAAAAATTAATTAAAGAAAGTAAAAGTGAAATGACAAAAGTCTAATAGTTAATATGAATCAAGAAGAAAAGATTTTAAAATCCAAATTAGGCTTACTGGAATTATCCAAAAAATAGAAAGTGTATTTTATGTATTTCTATAAAGCCATTGAAAACAACATATATTGAAGTCATTAGTTATGGTTGACTTTAAAGGATAGTAACAAAATTCAACCGTATTCGTCTTGTTTAAAAACAATTATATGGATATTAAAAAATTGTACTTATCAATCTTTCTAATTTTTTTGATTCCTCTTTTAGGGTGTAAACAAGAAAAAAAATATTTAAATCCAGTTTCTGAAAACGTAATATTTATAAATACTAAAGATAACGTACAATTATATGGAACTTTATCACTACCAAACAAAGAAGGAAGTTTTCCCGTAGCCATTCTAATAAGTGGAAATGGTAAGCATACAAGAGATGCGGCATTCGGAAAGCATAAACCTTTTCTAGATATTTCTAACTATTTAACAAAAAAAGGAATAGCTGTTTTAAGATATGATAAAAGAGGGATTGGACAGTCAACCGGCAATTACGATTCTGCTGATTCTTTTGATTTTGCAGAAGATGTTAACTCAGCAATAAAATATTTATTAACACGAAAAGAAATCAAGAAGAATCAAATTGGATTGATTGGTCACAGTGAAGGAGGGTTAATTGCACCAATTGTAGCTTCTCAAGCATCTAATGTAGCGTTTATAATTTCTTTGGCAGGTCCAAGTTTATCAGGAGATAAAATTCTTTTATCACAACAAAAGGCTATTGCCTTAGCAAAAGGATTAAATAAATCAGAAATAGAAAAATCACAAGCACTAAATCGCAAAGCTTTTGAAATAGTTAGATTATATAAAGACGAAATTGTTTTAAAGGAAAAAATGACTGAATATATAGAGGAGATCTCTTTGAATGATCCAGATAAGCCGAAAAGTATGACATACGAAGAATATGTAGATGTTCAAGTTAATGGAATTTTAAGACCTTGGATGGTAAACTTTCTAAAATATAATCCTCATGAATACATTGAAAAAGTAAAATGTCCTGTTCTTGCATTGAACGGTTCTAAAGATTTGCAAGTACTATCAAGTCAAAATTTATCCGAATGGAAAAGGATTTTAGAAACGTCTGGAAACAAAAACATAACAACAATAGAAATTAAAAACTTGAATCATTTATTCCAAACTTGTGTAACTGGACTTCCTGAAGAATATGAAGAAATTGATGAGTCTTTTTCTGCTGCAGTAATGAAGAAGATGGTTAATTGGATAGAAAAAGGTATTGTAACTAAAAATGAGTAAACGAAGTTAATCGTTAGGTGAATCAAATAGAAAATCTTTGTGTACTTCCTATTTGATTCATGTTTGTAGGTGTTTTTTGTGTAAAATTCTGTTATAAGTTATCCTAAAAACTAGAGCTTTTTAAAACTATTTCTAATTGTTCTTTTTTTTGGCATTTTTTACAAAAACCTTTAATAACCATATTGATTTCGGCTATTTCGTACCCTCTTGGTAAACTTTCTTTTGATATTTGGTTTTCTAAACATTTAGTGGTATTACAATTAATACAGTGCAAATGCATATGTACATCGTTTTCTTTTTTGGAAATGGCGAACTTTATTGTTCCTGTACCATCATCTATTCGATGAACTATGCCTTTTTCCTCAAATTTTTTTACAACTCTATAAAAGGTTGTCCTATTTGCTAATTTTTTTGGAAATCTGTTTTTTAAGAAAGCTGCTCTTATATTTTGTAAACCAACGGCGGTATCTTGTAACATTAAGAATTGAAGAATGCCAATTCTCATTTTAGTAGGTTTAATACCCTTATCTATTAATATTTCGCTGTTCTCATCCATTTTAGTGTAAATATTTTCAACGATTTTCTTTATTCTTTTTATACGCTAACAATCGTAATGCATTAATAACTACAATTAAGGTTGAACCTTCGTGGATAGCTACGGCAATTCCTATACTTGCCCATCCCATAATCGTAGATGGTATAAGTAGGGCTACAATTCCAAGACTTATCCATAAATTTTGCCTTATTATGGATTTGGCGCTTCTACTTAAGCCAATGGCAAAAGGTAGAACCTCCAATTTATCTGCCATTAATGCGATATCAGCAGTTTCCAATGCCACATCACTACCGGCAGCTCCCATGGCAATGCCTACTGTACTGTTCGCCATGGCTGGAGCGTCGTTTACTCCGTCACCAATCATCGCTAACCTCTTTTCTTGCAAAGCCAGTTGCTTTATAGCCTCAACCTTTTCTTCTGGGAGTAAACTTCCCTTGGCTTCGGTTAGCCCAATTTCCTGGGCCACGGCATCCGCTACTTTTTGGTTGTCACCTGTAAGCATTATCATTTTTTTGATGCCTATTTTCTTTAGTTGTACTAAGGTTTCTTTTGCTTTTTCTCTAGGCGTATCCATTAGCCCCAATATGCCTATGAATTCATTTCCAAGTTTTATCAACATTGTTGTCTTTCCTTCTGCTTCCAATGAATGTACTTTTTCAGCCACTTCTTTCGGAACACCATTGTCTATACCATCAAACAGCTCTAGATTACCAATGTAAACGGGTTTGCCTTGATATTCTGCTTTGATGCCTTTACCTTGTATAGATTCTGTATTACTCGCATTGGGGATATTCACATCTGGGGATAATATCGTTTTCCCATCTCTAACTACTGCTTTGGCTAATGGATGGTCGCTCAACTTCTCAACGGCAATAGCTACTTTTAGTAAGTCTTCTTTTTTGATACCGTCAAAACCAATGGCATCGGTCAGTTTTGGTTTCCCTTCGGTGAGAGTCCCCGTTTTATCAAATGCCAAGGCAGTTAAAGAACCTAAATCTTCCAACGGTCTCCCCCCTTTTATCAGAACCCCTCCACGGGCTGCCCTAGCTACACCACTTAGTACTGCCGATGGTGTTGAAATGGCCAATGCACAGGGGCTTGCAGCGACTAAAACTGCTAAGGAACGATATAAGCTTTCGTTCCAAGTTTCATCAAGTACCAGAAAGGCAAAATTAAGTAGGATGACCAGCAGGATTACCGAAGGCACGAAGATTTTTTCGAATTTGTCGGTCAACAATTGCGTAGGCGACTTTTGCTCTTGTGCATTTTGAACCATGGTTACCAATCTGCTTAAGGTAGAGTCCTGTGCTTCTTTAATGACTTTTACTTCTAAAACATTGTTTCCATTTATAGTTCCTGAAAACACCCGGCTTTCTTCGGGGATATTGTTATAGTTCTCATAATTTGTGTCAAGGTTTTCTATAGCCTTTTTATCTACAGGAACGCTCTCTCCCGTAATAGGTGCCTGATTTATGCTACTTGATCCACTAACAATAATACCATCTGCTGAAATTTTACTGTTAGGACGAATAACAATGACATCCCCAATTTTTAAGGTCTCGATGGCTACTTCTTCAGTTTTCTTTCCTTTTTTCAACAATGCAGTTTTAGGGGCTAAATCGGTAAGGGCCGCAATGGATTTTTTTGCTTTTCCCATAGCGTAATTTTCCAAGGCATGTCCCAAACTAAAAAGGAACAACAATAAAGCACCTTCTGCCCATTCTCCTAAATAAGCTGCTCCTGCCGCTGCTACGAGCATTAAAAAATCAATTTCAAACTCACCTTTTGAGATTTTTGTAATGGCTTCTTTTAGGGTAAAATACCCTCCGAAAAAGTAAGCTGAAATATATAATCCAAAAGGAATATTACTTGAAATACTTCCATATTTTTCCAGTAAATATCCTGTGATTAAACAAATACCACTTAAAATTGCAAAATAGAGCTCCGTGTTTTTTCCAAAAACACCACCATGGTCATGATGATGCCCTCCTTCTTTGTGATGTTTTTCGCTTTTATTCATCATATCTCAATGTTTTAATCCATATTACATTTTTCACAAATGCCTTTTACCGTAAGGTTCATATCTTCTGATATATAACCTTTGGGAAGGTTGATTTGTGGGATTTTATAATCTGTCAAGCATACCGTTTCTTGGCATGTGTTGCATCTAAAATGTAGGTGCAGGTCATTATTTTCCTTAGAAGTAGAATGATTTTCACAAATAGCATATTTTATGATACCAGTGCCATCTTCTATCGAATGTACCAATCCAATTTCTTCAAATGTTTTTATAGTCCGATAGAGCGTACTTCGCTCAGAGGTTTTAAAGTCTTTTTCCAGTTCGCCTAAGCTTATGGCATTTTCTCTATTCACCAATAATTTATATACCAATAATCGCATTGCAGTAGGGCGAACCCCTTTATCTTCTAGTATTTTTACAATTTGTTCCATTTTATTAAGTGTTACCAGTAATGATTGATAATACTTAGCATTTTATTTCATTTTGCTAGTGAATTCATTTTTATCATTTTCCCTATTTCATGAATTGCTTTTTGATTGGGCCTGCCGTTTTATCCCGTTTTTGGAATGACATCGAACAGACCCTTATCAACCAATCAATCAAAATCGATTTTTATATTTTACTAATGACTATGCGACGTTTCGCTTTTTTGCATTTCAGATATTAAGTAGTATGCATTGTTGAATACCACTTGGACATCCTTAGAAAGCGGTTCCAATAGTTTTATTTCCACCCAACCATCTTCGGTTATTCCTGTTCGGACTTCAAGAGGTTTTAACTCCCATTCAACCTTACCATCTTCCAAATGTTTTTGTGCTATAAAAATGAACGGCTTTCCACCTTCTTCTATAATGGCATCTTCAGGTAAGGCCGTCACCGGTGCCTCACCAGTCCTTATTTTTCCATTGATATACATTCCAGGGATAAGGAAATCTTCTTTTTTATCGATTTCTGCGTGTATGTGTACGGCCTTAGGGTTCTGTTCAAATTGCTTTCCTACGGAATAAATTTCACCGGTAAGATTACTCCCGGGAACCGACTCTAACGTAAAAGAAATTTTTTGTCCCTTTTTAACCTTATGGATGTCCTTTTCAAAAACCATTAGATCCGCATGAATATGCTCATTATCCACAATTTCAAACATAGGCGTTTGCGATGCTACATACTGTCCCATTTGAACTTTTACTTTCTCTATATAACCAGCAATAGGGCTTGTTACCGGAACATATTCGTAAATTTCACCACTCCTTATTTTTGAGGCACTTATGTTCAATTGTCGTAACTGCGATTCATAGCCTTTTACCTCTGCTTTAATCGATTGGTATTCAGACTCCGTTTGTTGAAACGTTTTTCCCGAACCTACCTTTTCTTCATATAACCGTTTTTGGCGCTCGTATTCTTTTTCCAAAAACTGCATCCTGTTATAGGTTTTTATATAGTTGGTCTGGATTTGGGACAGGTCGGGGTGGGAAAGATATGCCAAGGTCTGTCCTTTACGCACTTTATCTCCTTCTATGACTTTGATGCTACTTACATTACCACCCAAAATAGCAGTTACCGTAGCTTCGTATTGTGGTGGCACCTCCAATTGTCCATTAGCTTTAACCACACCCGATAGCGGCCTTGTTGGTAAGACTCCCACTTTAATCCCCAAGCTATTGAATTTCAACTCGGATAGATGCACTGCATCTCCTTCTTCAGAACCTTCTTCGTCTTCTTCATGTTCCTCTCCTTCTTTATGGTCATGAGTTTCTTCTGTATTAGAAAGCTTTTTTTCTCCATTTTGCTTTACTTCTTCCTTGCAACCCATAAAAATGGCAAGCACAAGGGGCAACATTAAAATCTTTATTATTTGCGTTTTCATCTTATTATTTATCTTAAATTTTATTTAGAATTTTTTAGGTAATACTCCAGTTGGTAACGACTGTCCAAGTAACTATTAAAAGCTTCCCAAGCACTTATTTCTATGCGGATAACATCTCTAATATTTTGCAAGAAAGCCACATAGTCGATAGCACCTTCCTTAAAGGCCAATATGGTACCTCTTTGCTGTTCTTTGGCCAATGGAAGTGCTTTATTTTTATAATAATCCCACGAGTTTTGCCATTTTATAAAATCTTCACGCATATTTTCATAGGCTGTTTTTAACTTTAGCTTTTCGGTATAAAAATTCTCTTCTGCTATTTTTTTGTCAATTTTTGACTTTTGTGTTCTTCCTAAATTGGCACCGAAAAACAATGGAATTTGTACTCCCACTTGATATTGATAAAATCCTGATTGCCCGTTGATTTGTTGCCTGCCGTATTGTGCCTGGAACTTTGGCAAAAATTCAGATTTTTGTACCCTGGTAACTGCCTTAGCTACCTGTATTTGTTGCTTTGAGGCTTGAAGTAATGGATGGTTTTCCAAGGATGTTGTCCTATAATCAAACGGAGCTTCTAAAGATTCCAATGAAGCATTTGGCACACTGTACAACGTATCGCTGGCAAACCATTGGTTTAACTGTTGCAATGCTTTGTTGTATTCCCTAAAAGCCTGTTCTTTTTGGATTTTGACCTCATTGGCTTGATTGGAAGTTGCCAAATATTCCAAATTAGAGGAAGCTTCGGTCTCATACCTTATTCTGGCCGCTCTCTCAATATCCTGAAAAACGGAATCCATGTGTTTATATACCAAATATGTTTTTCGTTTTGTGTACACATTTGCCCAAGCCCTGCTTACCTCTCGTTCCACTTCCAGGGCAGTTAGGTTGACAAGGTTTTCCGCCAAATGGATACGTTCCTTTTGCAACTTTAATTTGGGAACAATCCCAAACACATTGATGTCCTGCTGTTGCACCCCGATGGTATTGGATACACCGTTTTCTCCATTGCCTACTTCTTCCTTTCCAGTAAATATTTGGGTATTTCCAAAATCAAAGGCAGTTTTTCGCATCGCTTTCTCGCCTTCAATTCCAAGTTTTGCAGCTTTTAAACTCGGGTAATTGGCAATTGCCATTTTCTTGGCTTTTTCCAGGCTTATCGTTGGCAAACTATCCTGTAGGGTTATTTTGTTTTCCAATATACTTTCTTGAGCAGAAGCTGGAATGGCAAAACCCAATACACAGCCTACGATTAAAACGGTAGTTATAGCACTTGGCTTCAATGAAGAAAGCTTCTTTTTACCTTTGTTTTCTCCCCGCTTTTCAATGAATGTATATAAAATTGGAAGTACAATTAATGTTAGTAAAGTTGCCGTTAGCATACCTCCTATGACCACGGTTGCCAATGGTCGTTGTACTTCGGCACCAGCCGATGATGAAAATGCCATAGGCATAAAGCCTAAAATATCTGTAGTTGCTGTTAACATAATGGGGCGTATTCTTTCTTTTGTTCCTGTTACTATTCTTTCCCGTATGCTTGTTACACCTTCTTCCTTTAAGGAGTTAAATCGGTTTATAAGCACCAATCCGTTCAGAACGGCAACCCCAAACAATACTATAAACCCAACACCCGCAGAAATACTGAATGGCATATCCCGTAACCATAGGGCAAATATGCCGCCGATGGCCGCCAATGGGATGGCGATGTATATCATTATGGATTGTGAAAACGATTTTAGAGCAAAGTACAGGAGCACAAAGATCAAGAACAGTGCTATGGGCACTACGATGGTCAACCGTTCTTTGGCACGTACCAGATTTTCAAACTCACCGCCATAGGTAATATAATACCCCGGTGGCAGTTCTAGCTCGGCATCCAATTTCTGTTGAATATCGGTTACCACGGATTCCACATCACGTCCTCTTGTATTTATACCTACATAGGTTCTACGAAAAGTATTGTCGCGGGATATCTGCATGGGCCCTGGCACATAGCTTATGTCCGCCACTTCTTTGATGGGAACTTGGGTGCCATCGGGCAAATCGACATATAAAGCGCGTAAATTTTCGATGCTTTTGCGGTGCTCCTCATCAAATCGGATAACCATATCAAAGCGTTTTTCCCCTTCAAAAATGACACCTGCATTACCACCGGCGAATGCGGCACTTATGTAACTGTTTACCTTCTCGATATCCAGTCCGTACTGTGCCATCTTTTTTCGATTGTACCTTACGGTCATCTGTGGCAAGCCTGATGTCCGCTCTGGATTGACATCGCCCACGCCCGGAACGGTTTGGATAATGGCAGCCATTTCTTCTGCCTTTTTGGAAAGGACCTCTAAATCTTCGCCATACAATTTTACGGCAACGTCTTCCCGAACTCCTGTTAGCAGTTCGTTAAAACGCAGTTCCACAGGTTGGCTAAATACTAGGTTTACCCCTGTAAGTTCACTATCCAGTTTATCCTTGATTTTATCGATGAGTTCTTCTTTTGATTTTGCCGAAGTCCATTTGTCCATATCTTTTTCCAAGATGATGAACATATCGGCAATATCCATCGGCATTGGGTCGGTAGGGATATCGGCAACACCAATTCTGGCAACTGCTGTCTTTACTTCTGGAAAGTTCTTGATAAGTACACTCTCTATTTTGTTTGATACATCGATAGCTTCTGTTAATCCTGTTCCCGGTCTTAACAGCGCTTGCATGGCAAGGTCTCCTTCGTCCAATTGAGGTACAAATTCGCCTCCCATTCTTGAGAATACAAACCCTGAAACAAGAAGTAAAACTACAGCTGCTCCTATAACTAAGGATTTTGCTTTTAATGCCCCTTTTAAAAGTGGTAGATAGGCTTTTTGGATACTACCTATAATATTATCACTGATTTTCTCCAACCAACTTTCAAATTTCCCGAACCAATTGTTTTTGTTTTTAACGGGTTTCATAAATAGAGCAGACATCATCGGAACATAGGTCAAGCAGAGGAAAATAGCCCCAAGCATGGCAAACCCAAAGGTAAACGCCATAGGACGGAACATCTTGCCTTCAACTCCTGTTAAAAAAAGAATAGGCGCAAATACGATTAGAATGATGATTTGCCCAAAAAAAGCAGAGCCCATCATGGTGCTTCCCGCTTCATAGGCAACTTCATCCATAATACCTTGATTGAATTTGAGCTTTCCGGAACGTATTCGTTTTTGGATTTCATAGACCGTCCCTTCTATGATAATTACCGCCCCATCTATAATGATTCCAAAATCGATAGCTCCCAAGCTCATTAAGTTAGCCCAAACTCCAAATTGTTTCATCAAGATAAAAGCAAAGAGCAACGATAGGGGTATGGTTGTGGCAGTTATCAATCCGCCCCTTAAACTTCCCAATAAAAAGACCAGGGCAAAAATGACGATAAGTGCACCTTCCAAAAGGTTTTGTGTTACGGTACTGGTGGTTCGTTCTATGAGATTGCTTCTATCCAAAAAGGGTTTGATTTCCAACCCTTCAGGTAAAGACTTTTCAACGTTTTGCATTCTTTCCTGAACATTGGCAATCACTTTATTGGGATTGGCTCCTTTCATCATCAACACCATTCCACCAACGGCTTCGCGACCATCTTGTGTAAAGGCTCCGTAACGTACTTGGTTTCCAAATTGTACTTTTTCGGCAGCATCTCCTATGGTAATCGGGAGTCCATTTTCATTTTTTATGGCGATGGCCTTGATATCGTCCAAAGACCTTATGAGTCCTTCCCCCCGGATGAAGTTTGCCATTTTACTTTTTTCAATATAGGCACCTCCTGTATTGACATTGTTCCTTTCCAAAGCGGCAAATACCTCGGATATGGAAACACCTATGGCATTTAGCTTTTCGGGGTTTATGGCTATTTCGTATTGTTTTATGTTGCCACCAAAAGAGTTGACTTCCACAACACCATCCAAGAGAGTCATTTGGCGTTTTACGATCCAATCCTGTATGGTACGGAGATCGGTAGGGGAGTATTTGCTTTCAAAGCTCTTTTTTGGTTTTATGGTATATTGGTATATTTCCCCTAAACCGGTGGTAATCGGTCCCATGGAAGGGCTCCCAAATTTTTCTGGGATGCTTTCCCTAACCTCGTTCAGTTTCTCTTGTACCAATTGTCTAGGTTTGTAAATGCCCATGTCATCATCGAATACGATGGTTACTACGGAAAGCCCAAAACGGGAAATAGAACGGATTTCGGTTACATTGGGCAAGTTGCCCATGGCCAGTTCCACGGGATAGGTCACGAATTGTTCAATATCTTCGGTAGCGAGGTTTTCAGATACGGTGATGACCTGTACCTGGTTGTTTGTGATATCTGGCACCGACCCCAGATTTACGGTAGACATGGACCAAATACCGGTTATGATAAGCGCCAATGTCAGTAGTCCAACAATAAATTTATTATTGATGGAGAATAAAATGATTTTATTGATCATTATGAAAAAAATTAATTCAGTTAAACTTTTCGCTAAAGTTTGCATGAGGCAAAATCAACGCAATGAAAGTTCAGACCTATCGAGCAGAAGGGTCTAAAAAGGATGTAGTTGTCCTAAAAACTGAATTAAACCTGGGGTGGTTGTAGTAGGGAGTGGGTATATTCTTTACCTATGTTATCGAAATGGATAATGGGTTCGAAAGGGAAGTCCATAACGATTGGCTCAAAATCTGGGAGTCCAAAATTTATGGTATGTACATGGCAGCAGTGACAGGTGCAAAATGGACTGCATAAGTCAGAAGTACCATTTTCGGAATGGTCTGTGTGATCATTCATCACAGTTTCCATTTGATTGTCATTCGTAGAAAAATTCACATCACTACAGGGTAGCCCATTAAGAGCTAGAAGATAAAAGATTAATATGAGTGCTGTTATTTTCACAATACAAAGATACAAAATTAACAATGCACAACTTGTGCAAATATAGTTACGATGCTATTTTAATAACAAATAACATATGTTATATCTTCTTTATATATTACTTATTAAGTACATTTATCAAATATGCATACTGATAGCTTTTTTGAAGTATGAACTTACTCAATTTCTTAATGTATATAACGTAAAATTAAGTAAGGTTGATCAGTTATTTTTTAATCATGTAATAAATTTCTAATAATCCTGCATCTTGCTCATTTAGAAAATATTTATACTTTTTCTCGTTAGAAATATTTATATCAGGCATTATTTTTAGTTCTGGAACATTATTTTCTATTTGAGAGCTGAAACTAATTTCCATTAAAGGAACATCAAGCAGTATTCCTGTGCCAGGTAATTTATATGTAATCAATTGACCTGCGGTGATATTATGGTGTGATCCGCCAATTTCTTCTCCAATAATTTTACCTCGTGACTCACTCTTAAATAATGCTGTAAAATAAGATGCTGCAGAAACTGTTCTACCTCCTATTAAGAGGTATACTGGTCCTTTAAAAACATTTTCTTGAGGAGTTATTTTATTGTTTTTAGCAAAAAATAATTCATAGTAATCACCCTTTTTAGTGAAGTCATTTTTAATAGAATTTATATATTTATCTATGGAAGCTGTATTTTGAAATGTATTTTCAGCTATGGATTGAATGTATTCTTTATAAGGAATATTAAAATCAGGAACTCTTGCAGAAACTGTTTCTAGAAAAGGTTTTTGCGCTATATATGAAAAAAGCAATGCAGGAATTAAAAGATTTCCTCCAGTATTATATCTCAAATCGATTACAAGGTTCTTAGCATTTTTATTTTTTATTTCGTCAAAAATAGTTTTAAAATATTCGTTAAAATCGTCATACTCACCTTTGAAAGAGTTTAATTGAAGATAATATGCAGACCCGTCTTCAAAATATTGAGTATTAGCAACATTATCTAACCCATTTCTTTGTAGTGGAAAAACCATACTATCATTAAATAATTTAACTCTTTCTTCTACAGTTAATGGCGATAATACTGTTTTTTGTATGGTTTTACTTTCTGGACTTTGATAAACTATCTCAAAATTATCTACTTTTCCAAATTCTATAAAGTAATGAATGTCGAATTGCATTTCTATTGATCGTTTTGAAACAGCATCATTTTCAGGTAACATTATAGATAATATATCATTTGTGTTTACCCCATTGATACTGGAAATAATAGATCCAAAAGGAATACTTAAGTTTTTAGCATTTACAATTAATCGATTCCCTATAATATTAACAGGTAATGGGAAAAGCACTTTTTTATCTTTTATTAAAGACATTATAGCTTCTTCAGGAAGTGAATACATGCCGTGTTCATCCGATTTTGTATCTGCTTCAGATTTAGATAAAAACTTCATAAACTCAAATAAGGTCAACGATTTATCTACTAACTTCTTTGATTGTTCATTAAAAACACTATCAAATTCATTCTTATCGGTTTCATTGAATCTGGGAGATAGCTCTCTAATGATTGTCTTAATAATATTGTAGTCTTCTAATAATATTTCTGTTTTTATTTTTTCTTGAGAAAATAGAACTGAAGATAAAAGTAAAGGTAGGGCGAGTACTAGTTTTTTCATTTTAAATTGAGATTTCGTTTACTGTATCAAGTATAGTGCCATAATTTTATTAAGATAAAAAAGAATTGTACCCGAGAAGGCTTAAAGTTTAATGTTATTAATTTTATATGCTTATTTTTCTTTTTTGATTTATAAGTTAACATGTTTAGAATTAAAATAATAACAATTCTATTTAAGTTTCGTTTTACCTTTTGAGTTGGTTTGCGAAAATCTGATATTAAAAATTAACTACACTACTCAAAGCATCATCTGCTTCTTTATGAATAAAATTAGCTTGATAGTTCAATGTGGTTTTTAAATCGCTATGGCGATACAGTTTTTGCAACATTAAAGGATGAATGGTATCACCAGCTATATTTCCGAAGGTATGTCTCGCAATATGCATTGTGATTTTCTTGTCTATTTTTGCCTTTTTAGCAATAGACTTTAGATTATCATTAAATTTCTTGTTAGCTGTCTTTCTTTTGTTATAAACATCTTTGGCATTATCGAGATTTGCTTTTTTCAGTTCAGGAAAAACAAAATCTGTTGCATATCTTTTATCTTTTCTGTAGTAGTCTAAAATTTTGAAAACCTTATCAGGTATTTTTAATGACAATAATTTTGAATTCTTATTCATTCTATAATGCAACCTTTTATCATAAATGTCAGACCACTTTGTTAACAATACATCGGTAACTCTCATTCCGGCAAAATTAAAACTGAAGAGCCAAACATTTCGCGTATGCACCTCGCTTAATGTCAAATTTTCAAGAGCTTCTATAGCTCTTACTTCAATAATATTCAGACCAACCTTACTCGTTTCTGGAAACTTAATTTTAATCTTGTCGCCGCCAAAAGGATATAATTCCCTACTAACTATCTTTAGCTTTATGGCTCTATTAAATAATAAGCGAATGAGAACTAAGACATTCATTATTGATGTTTCTGAGAGTCCGTGATTAGACTTCAAATATAGCATCAGCTTTTTAAGAAAGCGTTCATCTATTTCCTGAAATGCGAGCTGTTTTGATTTATTGAATTTTATGATATAGCTAATCAAAGCACTATCAGTTGATAGACGATTCAATTTTTTGCCAATTTCCAATTCGTCAAGATGCTCTTGAGCTAGTTCAAAAAAGGTAGAAGAATTTCCCGACGCATAAATCTCTTTTTTGATTTGATTGGCAGACGCATCTTTATATTCGGATTGCAAGTCAATCAGTGCTTTGTTTGCATTTGAGAGTTCTTTTGATAGCAGTTTATTTAAACTATCAGCATTTGGATTAGATTTTCTTACTCGAATATTTTTTTCGTCCCAATCTTCTAAATCGATATAATGACCAACGTATTGATATGTTGAACGACGATTTTTTGTGATTCGAATAGCTAATGGATAGAGTCCTTTACTGTTCGGTTTTTTGCGAAGAACTATCTTGGCGTTTGATGACATAATTGACCTATTTTGAGTACGAAAGTCAAATCAGGTACAACATAGGTACAACATTGTGATTTTTGCTTAGCTTTTGATTTATACCTTTGATAAAGGTACGAAATTATTGGGCTTTTTAGGTACAACATAGGTACAACAAATGTTGGTATTAACTGATATTAATTGACTTTAAATAAAATGATTAAAAACATAAATCATTGAAAATGAGTTATTTTGTGTTTTATTGGTGCAATATATACCAGACTTAGGATCTAGTGCCGTGAGGTGTGAGAGTTCGAGTCTCTCCGCCCGTACTAATTAAAAAACGTTTTAGATTTTTCTAAAACGTTTTTTTTATGTCAAATTTTAAAAGAGTACACATAAAAGCACACAAAGTCAATAGTTTATGTTACTATGTTAAATGCTGGTTTTTAGTTGGTTTATTATAAAAATCTTCTTCGGTAAATTCTGGAGGTAGTATAATTCCAGAAGGGTTTTCTATAACTTTTAAGAATAATTCTCTTTCGGTTTCATTAAGAGCGATGAATTGCTCTATTGCATATAAAAGTTTATTTTCTTTCATTATTCAATGTCAATAGTCTCGTGTATGATTAGTAGCAGATTTTTAATTATAAACTCTTAAGTTTTAATAGATTTTGTAATATATTTTAGTCTTGTTATACCACTTATATTAGCTATTACATATACACGTTGTTCTCTGCTGGCTTTACTCATTCCGTTTGTTAATAAGAGTTGGTAAAGACATACTCTTTTGTAATTTTCACCTTGTGTGTAGATGAAGTGAATTGTATATGTGTGTGGCTTTAGCGTAGGATTTTACATTGCAGAGATTATTTCGTTCCATTTTTTCTTATGTTCAAATTTCAAAGCGGTATCATTTTCAATTAAATCCACATAATTTGAAATAAATTCAGATGTTTCTGATAAAAGACGTAAATAATATTTCAATGAGTTTATAAGCCCATTTGCAATGACGTGACAGCCGTGGATATTCTTTATTCGTTCAATTTCTTTCTCAATGTTATTCATTTCACTGCCTTCAATATCAGCTGTAGATAGTAAATAATATCTATTTACTTGTGTTGTTTTGAATTTCTCAAAAGCGTCTTTGATCAATTGAGTAGTTATTGGTATTCCGTGTTTGACTTCAACAGCTTCAAATGCTCTTCCATTTTTATCAACAATATCAATATCTCCTATTCTACCACTTCTAGAATCAGCGGAAGTATGACTTTCGATTTCTAAAAGTTCTTTGTTTTCAAACCTTTTTGCTTCTTTCATTAGGCATTCATAGGCAGCAAATAGGGCTAAGACAGGAAGACGTGAAGCTCCTTCTGCAATATAGGTCGAATTAAAATGTTTTGTCAGCAAATCAATAATGGTTGCTATAGGCAAGTTTAAAGGTTTTGCAAGGTTGATTTTTTGACTGTTTCTTTTGATAATTAGTCCTTGCATTAAATAGCTCAAACACAAATCTAGATTATTGCCTTTTTGAATAAAATCAATGGTCTCCAAAAAAGATGTTTTTAATGTAGCAGGTCTTATTGCACCCGAATAATCTTTGTTATAAGGCACTTTCTGTTCCAACGAACGTGTCAGCCAGCCACTCTCTGCCATAGCAGGGAATTTTACACTTTTTAAAAAAGGTGTAATGTATTTGGTGTCAAATGTTCTACCTGAGTAACCATTTTCAATACTAGTTTGATGATTTCTAATATCTTGCTCTGGATTCAATGACTTATAGACTAAGCTCGTTAGGATTACGGTTAGTACTCCTTTTGAGGATTCAGATTTACTAAGAATTACATCTAAATGTTTAGTGATCTCAATACTTAAATTTGATTTTATGTTATCGTTAGAACCAACAAGTTTTATTGATTCATCAAATGCTTTTTTAAGAAATGTGTTCGGCATCTAATATTTTGATTGGTGTTAATAATTGTTCTTTTACTTGAGTTGCAACTTCTTTAATCATTGGAATAGCTACAGAGTTACCTACTTGTTTATATAGCTCCGAACGATTATTGATTAACTTAAAATTTTTAGGGAATCCCATAATCCTATAGCATTCCTGAATAGTTAGTTTTCTAACTCGTTTTTTGTGATAAATCCAAAATCGACCTGAAGATTCCTGAGAGGGTAATGCAGGGTGTACACCGTCAGTTGAATATATTCTATTAGGTTGTTTATGAACTCTTGATAAGTGTTCGGTATTTGGTCTTACACCTGCTTTTCTAATAGTTTTATTTCGATAACCTGCAAAAATTAATCCTGAATCTTGAGTTTTCATTTTACCAAGAATCGTATAGGGTTCTTCTAAAAATTCAAAGTCATTTTTTTTGTCTAAAAAGTTTTTTAAAATTGGTTTATCCTGAGTTTTCAGTTTAGTAAAATCAAATTTCTTTTTCTTATGCCCAACAATTATTATTCTTTCACGATTCTGAGGTACACCAAAATCAGATGCATTAAGTACTTTTTGAGAAACTTTATATCCTAATTTTTCAAGATGTCGAATAATAGTGGCTAGTGTTCTCCTCTTATCGTGATATAATAAGTGCTTAACATTTTCAAGTAAAACAACCTCTGGGTTTCTTTTTTCAATTATTTCAAAAACGTGATAAATCAGAGTTCCTCTTGTATCCTCAAAACCTTTCATTTTTCCTGATATACTAAATGGCTGACACGGAAAACCTGCACACAATACATTGTGTTTTGGAACAATATCTAAATTAAGTTTTGTAATATCCCCAAAAGGAACTTCTCCGAAGTTTAATTCATAAGCTCTTTGGGCGTGAAAGTTAAACTCTGATGAAAAGACACATTTACCACCAATTTCCTGCATTGGAATTCTAAAACCACCTATTCCAGCGAATAAGTCGATAAACGTAAATTCAGGATTTTGTGGGCTTGGAAATGGAATATCCCAATTAATCGGAAGTATTGCTTGTAACTCTGGTTCAGATACAATATTAAGGTCATTGTTCTGGAAATATCTTATTGCCCTGTCTTTAAATGATTTAGATATTCCATTTGTATGGTTATGTAAATAATGAGTAAAAAATGCTAAGTCCTCAGCATTCCCATTCATATTTTCTATGTTTAAATTCTTACGAAGTTTTGAATATCTAAGCATTTTTAAAATTTATTTTTCCTTGTTTCAAATTTGTAAGTTTCTTGTATTCAGCTTTCTGTTCTGCTAACTTTAACAATTCACTCGAATTTTTCTTAGGGTAAATCATTTCAGCAATTTTTTCGCTGTAATATTCCTTTTCCAATTGTTCAATATCTAAATTGAGGGTAGTAGCTAGTTTTGGTAAAATATCCTCTGGAATATTTCTTTTTCCGTTTTCAATTTTAGATAAAGTTGATTGGTCAATATCAAGTGCTGCTGCCAGTTTAGTTAGGGTTAAAGAGGCATCTGTTCTTAGTTTATGTATATATTTTCCAAAAGTTTCTTTCATCTCCTTGAAATTTACGCCTTGACAATTTTGTCAAAAATAATAAAATTGTTGAAATAAATATCAAATTTATGTTGGTAAGTTTTAGCTCTTTTGGTTTTTAGAGCGTTGAAATTATGGGGGAGAAAAAAACAAAAGCTCTAAAACGCACGAGTGATTTTTAGCTTGCAGAGAACTAGTTTATATATGTATAATAATACAATATTTTTAAAAATAAAATTTATACTTTAAATATCCTTAGGGAAAACCGTAATAAGAGTAAGGTTTTGCTTGTACTACAGTTTTTATCTAGGGAGACATTAAATAAAAAGTGTTGTAATTGTGTTAAGAACAATAAGTTAAGTTAGAATTTAATATCTTGTTTGGTGTACAAAAAAGTACACTAAATAATAGTATTAATCAATCTTCCTTTTTTAAAACGATAGACTTCAGTTGATTGGATTTGTGTAAAATACTAGTCTAGACCTAGGTTAGTGCCGTGAGGTACGAGAGTTCGAATCTGCTCCTCGCTACTTAAATTTCAGGAATCCCTAAAACCATTAGGGTTTTTATTTTTTTGGCACTCATTATAAGAGTTTCAATATTTTAAATATCTTTAGCAAAAAAGATATTTTATTTTGATAACAACACTACTTATAATTTTATATGTAGCCATTATTGTTGCAGTTGCTGTTATTATCATTAATACGTCAACACCACCTAAGGCAATAGCTTATTTGTTTTTACTCATCTTATTTCCAGTAGGAGGGATTATTATCTATTTAATGGTTGGAATAAATCACAGAACGTATAAATTGTATAATAAAAAGCTAGAAGTTGACAAAAACATTTTCTTTGAACTTAAAGAGAAACTAAAAAAGTATAATGAAAAAATACTAGCAACATCTAAAAGTCATTTAGGACATTTTTATAATCTGACGAAGTTTATACATAAAGAAAATGTTTTAACCAATAATAACAAAGTTAGTTTGCTTTTAAATGGAGAGCGTAAGTTTCCTGAGGTAATAAAGGCTTTAAAAGCAGCAAAAAATCATATACATATAGAGTATTATATTTTTCAAAATGACACTATAGGTAGGCAAATAGGAGATGTTTTAAAAGAAAAAGCAAAAGAAGGAGTCAAAGTACGTTTTATTTATGACGATTTTGGAAGTAAAGATATTCGCAAGTCGTTTGTAAAATCTTTAGTTGATAGTGGGGTAGAGGCTTTCCCTTTTTATAAAATCAAATGGTTATTGTTAGCTAATAGAATTAATTATCGAAATCATAGAAAAATTATTGTAGTTGATGGTAAGGTTGGTTTTGTAGGGGGAGTAAATGTTTCAGAGCGCTATATTAATCCTAATAAGTTTAATTGTTATTGGAGAGATACACATGTTAAAATTGAAGGACTAGCTGTTTTAAACTTACAACGAGTTTTTTTAGCAGATTGGAATTTTTGTGCGAATCAAAATGTCATTATTGAGGAAGAACTTTTTCCAGCGGAAGTTCAAGAAAAAACCAATGAACATAAACAATTAGTTCAGGTAATTTCTAGCGGACCAGATTCTGATCATCCAGACATTATGTATGCGCTCATTCAAGCAATTTTATTGTCAAAAAAAGAAATCCTAATCACAACTCCTTATTTTGTCCCCAGAACCTCTTTTTTAGATGCTCTTAAAATAGCTAGTTTGAGTGGAGTTACAATAAAACTATTGGTGCCAAGTATTTCAGATTCGAAATTAGTTAATGCGGTGTCAAATTCTTTTTATAAAGAAGTATTAGAAATAGGAGTAGAGGTGTATAGGTATAAAAAAGGATTTGTACATGCAAAAACAATGGTGTTTGATGAGTTAATTTGTTCTGTTGGAACAGCAAATTTAGATGAGCGTAGTTTTGATTTAAATTTTGAAATTAACGCATTGATTTATGATAAAGATTTCGCAAGTCAGTTAAAAGACGCTTTTATAGAAGATTTAAAACACAGTGAGAAAATAGAGTTAAATCAGTGGAACAATAGACCAGTATTGATACGTTTTACGGAGAGATTAGCTCGATTATTAGCTCCTATTTTATAGTTAAGTAAACATTAGAAACGATAAAACCTCTTTATTTAAAGAGGTTTTATCGTTAAAAGTACTTTGTAAAATAGCTGTCTTTATTCTTTAATGATAAACATAGATCTACGGTTGAGTTGATGTTCGTTTTCTGTACAGGTACTTTGGTTGGTGCATTTGTTAATGAGTTCAGATTCTCCATATCCTTTTGCCGTTAACCTTGTGCTGTCAATTCCCTTTTTTAACAACCAGTTCAATGTGGCTTGTGCTCTACTTTCAGATAATTTTAAATTGTAAGAATCCTTACCTCTAGCGTCTGTGTGTGATTCAATATGAATTTTTAAAGCAGGATACTCATTTAAGGCGGTTAAAATTTTAGCTAACTCAATTTCTGCATCTGGACGGATATTGGATTTATCATAATTAAAGTAAATAGGTTGTAGGGTTAATTTGCAGCCTAAATCGTTAGGAGGACATGGATCAGTAAGTTCTAAATCTAAAGACATATTTAATTTTATAGGCATTTTAATAGTCTTAGGATTGCTTGGAGTTTCTATAACTTTTTCTTTTGGATTGTATTTTTCTTTCTTTGCTCTCAAAGTATACTGTTCTTGACAATCTAAAAGAAATGAAAAAGTAGCATCACTACCTACAGTAACTGTTTTAACTTCATTATTGTTACTGTCTAGTAGGGTAACTTCTGTATTTGGAATTAACTTACCAGTTTTTTTATCAGTTACAGGTCCCTGAATGGTAATTTCACAACGCTCCCAAATTTGATAAATATCATCACTTTTACTTCCTTTTTTACCATCACGATTGGATGTAAAATATCCAATTCTGTCTTCTTTCAGAATAAAACCAAAATCATCTTTTGAACTATTTATCGGTTCTCCAAAAGTAGAAATTTCACCATGAGAGTTTTTGTTTAATTGTGTTACAAAAATATCTAATCCCCCCATTCCCGAATGTCCATCACTAGAGAAGTACAGGTTGTTTTCGTCGCTTACAAATGGAAAAGTTTCTCTTTCAGGAGTGTTTATTTTATTACCAAGATTTACAGGTTTTGTGTAAATATCTTCGCCCAATATTTTTACAAACCAAATATCAGACATCCCCAAACTACCGGGCATATCTGAAGAAAAGTATAGCTTGTCTTCTTTAGGGCTAAGAGTTGGGTGTCCTACAGAGTAAGCATCGTTGTTAAAAGGGAGTTCTTGTACATTTCCCCAAGTATCTCCGTTTTTAGTAGCCTTGTATATTTTGAGTCTGACCACATGATTTTTATCTTTTTTCTTTTTACCGTTTAAATAATTATTTCTAGTAAAATACATAGTGTTTCCATCTTTTGTAAAAACAGCGGTAGATTCATGATAGGGTGAATTAACGTTTTTGTCAAAAGCTGTTACTTGTCCAAAATTCATATTTTTATCTAATGGAACTTGATACAGGTTTAAAAATGGTTGATTGTCCCATCCTGCAAGTTTAGTAGATTGCTCTTTTGATAATGTTGGATTTCTTCTACTTGATGCAAAAACAATATTGTTGCCATAAAAAGCAGTACCAAAATCTGAATATGCTGTATTAACAGGAATCTTTTCTATTTCAAAAAGTTTGTCGTGTACTCCTTTTTTAAACAAAGTATCGGCAACATTTTTATAGGTTTCTAAAGAAATAACTTTCCCTCCTTTAGATTTGTATATATTCATAAGTTTTTGAGCTTCCTCAGGTTGGTTGATGCTCTTTAAACATTGGGCTGCTCTAAAATAGTCGATTGTAAGAGCTTCGTTTGGAAATCGTTCTATTAAGTTGTAATACCACTTTGCAGCTTTTGAATAATCACTGTTAAAATAGTATGTATTTCACAGTTTTCTATATATTTCAGCTGATCCGTAGTTCTTTTCAACAACTTTTAAATAGATTTTTCGAGCATCTATAAAGTCGTAGGTGTTATACTTGGTGTTTGCCTTTTCAACCAAAGCTATTTGAGCAAAAGAAGAAAGATTTATGAGAGCAAATAAAAAGAAGAAAATAAAATAATGCTTTTTCATGATATAAGAGTTTAAAAGAATCGAGGTGTTAGTATACGTTCAGGATTATTAAAGACATCAAACCGCAGAAAGAATTCGTAAGAGCCATCACTGTGCTCTTCTATATCTGTGGTTTGAAAATCATATCCCATTCCTAAAAATAACTGACTAGTTATTTGAAATCCTGCCATGGCGCTGATTGCTGCGTCCCATCGATAGGAAGCACCAAGAGTAAATTTATCATTGAATAAAAAATTCGCAGACAAATCTGCTTGTAAAGGAGAGCCGTTAACCCACTTTAACATTGTAGCAGGTTTAAATTTTAGGCTTTCACTAATATTAAAGACGTAACCAGCTATTAAGAAGTAATGTAAGCGCTCAATAGCGATTGCATTTTCATCACTGTTATTGGTGTTGTTTGAATTATAATGTTTTGAGTTGAAAAAATTAGGTACTGATAAACCAAGATAGAGTTTGTCGTTATTATAGTAAATACCCGCACCTATTTGAGCTTGCATTTTTTTGTCGATGTTCTCTGCAAACTGCCAGTCGTTATTGTCATATATGTTTAGTTTAGAGTAATCTACATCAAGTATGCTGAGCCCTCCTTTAATTCCGAAAGATATTCTAGCATGTCCTGATAGAAGTAAGGAATAGGCATAATCTATGGTAATGCCAGTTTCGTTAGAAGGGCCTATTTTATCATTAATAATAGAAAGTCCTATGGCATTTCGTTTTAGAGTACCCAAAGGCACATTAAAAGTAAAAGTACCCGTATTGGGTGCTCCTTCAAATCCAGCCCATTGTGTTCTGTAGAGCAAACCTAAGCCAAGAGCATTTTTAGAACCAATATAACCTGGATTTACCACCTGGGTATTGTACATGTATTGAGTGTACTGTGGGTCTTGTTGAGAAAAACACACATGTACACTAATAATTATGAAGAGTAATATAGAATAATGTTTCATTAGGTTTTGTGGTTTTTAGTTTCTTTTTAGGTATAAATATCCCTTGTTAGTCATGGCTTGTTGGTCAGTGTCCCATCGTGTGAGTATGTAGAAATAAGTGCCTGTAGGTAGTTTTTGGTCTTTGCTAACCGTAGCTCGACCTTCTGATATTCCTCTAAATAGATTTCCATTAGCTCCATATGCATCTGTTTGGAAAACTAAAACTCCCCATCTGTTAAAGACTTTGAGGTTGTTGTTGGGGTAATTTTCTATACCATTAATACGAAAGAAATCATTTGACCCATCTCCATCTGGTGAAACCGCATTAAAAATTTCAAAAGCAATCTCCTCTATAAGTAGAGTGGTGATTGTAGGGTCGTCTGGATCGCCATCATTATCAATGTCAATGTTATCTAAATTGTTAGGATCATCTGAAATATCAGTAATGCTGTTTCCAGAGGAATCTTCTGCTGTAACTAACGCTTGATTAGTAACAGTTCCATTTGTTAAATCTTGTTGAGTTATACTATAGGTGGCGGTAAAGGTTGTGCTATTTACTTCTCCTGATAATAGTTGAGCAATAGAAGAGCCGTTTATGGTAATACCAGGAAGATTGTCTTGTAAGGTAATGTTATACAGCGTTGAAGCTCCTGTGTTGTGTATGATAAAATTATATGTTATTGTCTCCCCAATGTTTGCATATCCGTCTCCATTAGCATCATTAAAGTGGCTGATTTTTTCAAGATAAATATTGTTGGGTTGACACAAATTGGTTTGTGTTGGGTCGTTTTCAAGAATGCTATTGTCGTCGGAAGCATCGCTGACATCATTACCACTGATGCTTGTTCCAGTAACCGTTGCTTGGTTGCTTACGGAACCAGTATCGATGTTGGTTTGGGTAATGGTGTAGTTGGCGGAGTATGCCCAAGTTTCACCTACATCAAGCAGGTTGTCGTTATCGGTATCACCAGAAGCAAGAGCAATTGTGCCTCCTAACATAGGATCGGTAAGTACCACATTTGTAATGGTCGTATTTCCAGTGTTTGTAAGAGTAAAGCTATAGGTTATGGTTTCCCCCACATTGCTACAGCCATCCGAGTTTTCATCATTAAAAAGAGCTGTTTTAATAAGAGCAATTCCATCAGACTGACACAAATTAGTTTGTGTTGGGTCGTTTTCAAGAATGCTATTGTCGTCGGAAGCATCGCTAACATCATTACCATTGATGCTCGTTCCAGTAACTGTTGCTTGGTTGCTTACGGAACCAGTATCGATGTTAGTTTGAGTAATGGTGTAGTTGGCGGAGTATGCCCAAGTTTCACCTACATCAAGCAGGTTGTCGTTATCGGTATCACCAGAAGCAAGAGCAATTGTGCCTCCTAACATAGGATCGGTAAGTACCACATTTGTAATGGTCGTATTTCCAGTGTTTGTAAGAGTAAAGCTATAGGTTATGGTTTCCCCCACATTGCTACAGCCATCCGAGTTTTCATCATTAAAAAGAGCTGTTTTAATAAGAGCAATTCCATCAGACTGACACAAATTAGTTTGTGTTGGATCGTTTTCAAGAATGCTATTGTCATCAGATATGTCTGTGACAATTACGCCTTGAGATGATGCAGCATTTACTGTAGCTTGATTGGTAACGAATCCCGAGTCAATATTGTTTTGAGTTAAGGAATAAGGAGCTATGTATAACCATACTTCTCCCACATCAAGTGTGTTGTTAGAGTTTAGGTCACCAGAATCTAATGCTATTACACCCCCTAATAAAGGGTCATTAACTGTTACATTTATCAAGCCAGTATTACCTTGATTCGTAACCGTCATCGTATAGGTTATTGTTTCTGTAGTATTGCTACAAGTATCTGAGTTTTCATCGTTAAAAGTAGCAGTTTTAACAATTGCAATACCTGGATCTTGACATAGGTTGATAGTAGTTATATCATCTTCTACAACATTATTATCGTCAGATAAATCAGTAACAGTGCCCCCTGAAACAGTGCTAGCCTGTGCGGTAGCTTGGTTTTGAACGAAGGTATTTGTAATATCTAAGGGAGTAATGTTGTATGAGCCTGTATATGTCCATATTTCATCAACGTCTAATTCATTGTCGGTATCAGTATCGCCAGAGCTATATGTGACTGTCAATAAAGGATCAGTTACAACTATTGAACTTAGTGTTGTATTTCCTGTATTGATTACTGAAATTACGAATGTGATGGTTTCTCCATTATCGCTACAACCATTACCATTTTCATCATTTATGGTTCCTTGTTTGATAAGGGCTATATCTTCAGTTTGACATAAATCAATCACAGTTGGGTCGTCCTCTAATATGCTATTGTCATCAGACAAGTCACTTACGTTAGTTCCTCCTGTGCTTACTCCTGTTACCGTAGCTTGACCTGTAACGGAACCATTGTCAATATCGTCTTGAGTAATCATATAGTCTAGTGAGTATATCCATGTCTCATCAACATCTAATTCATTATCACCATCAGTGTCTCCAGAATTGAGTGTTAAAGGAGCTGGAGAAATAGGGTCGGTTAATTCAATATTTGCAATACTAACATTACCTGTATTGGTCACGGTGTACGTATATGTAATTGTTTCTCCTTCATTGGCACATCCATCACTATCAAGGTCATTAAAAACACCTTCTTTCAATAAAGCAATACTAGCTTGTTGACAAAAAGTTGTGTTAGTTACATCAATATATCCACCGTAAACTTCGATTGAATTTACAACGGCAACTAATGAGTTTACTGTTAATTGAATTTCATCAAAACTAGTGCTAGTATCAAAAGCTACAACGTAAAAACTATTTGTACTTGTTGGAGTAATATTAACTAACCCAAGAGCTTCAAGGGCTAACAGATTATTAGCTGTTTGTTGCTCTTGTTGAACACCATCAAGATAAGTTGTAATTGTAAGTGTATTTACTAAGTCTGCTTGAAGTAAATCGTTTGTGTCTCTTATTACAAATCCAGCTTGTGTACCAGCAGGATAATCAACAAGTACATCTTGAACTGAAATAGAAGCACTTCCTGCTACGCCAGCTACAATGTTTATAAGAGCGTAGTCTGAATTGTCTTCAGAGATAGTATTTACTGCATTATCAACCTCGCAAGCAATACAGGCGACACCATCAGTTCCTGTATTATCATTGTTTATGATTACAGAATTACTAGGATTTGATAGTACGTAAGGCTCATCACAATTAATTATTCCTGGACAGAAAGATTGAAATACCATTCCGTAAACTCTGGTACTACCTAGGTTTAAAGAAAGGGTTTGTGTAATAGAAAGTTGTACTTCGTCAAAAGGAGCAGTAGTAACAAAACCTACTCTTACCGATTCACTTCCTGTTAATAATAAACCAGAATATACAGGAAGTAATTCAGTTGTACCTGTTTTAGATTCAACAAGTACTCCGTCTAAATAGGTTGAAATAGTTATGGCATCAAGCAGTTGAGTGTTTAGAAGCGTGGTGTTTTCAATGTTAAAACCAGCAAAAGTATTAGCGATATAATCGGTAATTTCATTTTTGTAGGCTATAGAAGCTGTGCCTGCTACCCCGGCTAATAAGTTTATAGAAGCATAATTTGAAGTGTCTGAATCGATAGCGTTGTTAATGTTGTTAACACTTCCTAGTGTTAAAAGACCTCCATTTCCTGTATGCTCTTCTACAGCTCTTATAGGATAATTTGGTTTGGTAAGTTGGGTAGCAGAATTACAAGTTAACTCAGGGCCTTCACAAAACCGATTAGTTACAGCAGCATAAATATTTGTTGTCGATGCAATTCCTGCTAAACTTGAAATTGAGATTTCAATAGCATCATAATTTGCTGAGGTATAAAACCCGACATAAAACTGATCAGTTCCTAAAATAGGGCTGTCTAAAGTTAATAACGAGGTGCTTGTATTGGTTTCCTGTAGTACTCCGTCAAGATAAGTTGTTATAGTAATGGCATTTAAAAGGTCTGCTTGAAGCAGGGAAGTATTTTCTATCAAAAAACCTGCATAGCCACCAGACTCAAGAAATTCACCAGCTGTATTATCAGTTATAGTTAATGTATGCGTTACTCCCAAACCAATAAGTGTTGATACAGAAGCAAAGCTGGATGAATCTGTATCTATAATGTTGCCAGCATCCGAAATACCACAACCTACCACACAAAGTCCAGAAGTATTTTGATTTACTGTTAAATCTGTGAAATTAT
This sequence comes from Tenacibaculum sp., assembly GCF_048269885.1. Lineage (NCBI taxonomy): Bacteria > Pseudomonadati > Bacteroidota > Flavobacteriia > Flavobacteriales > Flavobacteriaceae > Tenacibaculum > Tenacibaculum sp. Next base: position 198,382 of record NZ_JBLWTZ010000004.1, read on the forward strand.
CATTTGTTATTGCAACAGGACTTTCGGTATTACAAGGAATTGGATATTGGACCCCATCTGTATAAATAATATACTCTGTTGTAGATTGACATCCGTTTGCATCTGTTACTGTTACAGTATAACTTCCTTGAGTTAATCCAGAAATAGAAGAAGAGGTTTCTCCTCCAGGATTCCATGAATAGGTGTACGGAGGAGTTCCTCCAGAGACTGATAAAGAAATGCTTCCATCTGAAGCTCCGATTGAGGTTTCTTTTATTGTGTTACCTGATATTTTTATGGAGTTGTCTACATAGCTTCCGTAGACTTCAATACTATTAATAGTAGCAGCGAGTGCACTAACAGTAAGCTGAATTTCATCGTATTGAAGGTGAGTAGAAAACCCTACCAAATAAAAACCATTAGTTGTAGAAGGAGTTATGTTTATTAAACCTAATGCTTCGAGAGCTAGTAAATTATTTCCAGATTGTGTTTCTTGTACCGAACCCTCTAAATAGGTGGTTATGGTCAGAGAATTTAAAAGGTCTAATTCTAATAAGTCGTTTGTATCTCTAATAATAAATCCAGCAGTGCTTCCTGAAGGAAAATTGTTTACAACGTTTTCCACTGAAATAGAGGCTGTGCTAGCAAGACCCGCCGTTACATTGATCATGGCAAAGTCAGATTCACTTTCACTAATAACATTTGTGGCATTGTCTACTTCACAAGCAACACAAGCTACTCCGTTTACACCTGTATTTGTGTTGTTGATTATTACAGGATGAGAAGGGTTGTTTAATACTGTAGCAGTATCACAATTTAAACTGCCTTCGCTAAAGGCTTCTAAAATAAGACCATAAACTCGCGTGCTACCTAGGTTTAAAGAGAGGGTTTGTTGGATGGATAATTGAACTTCATCAAAAGGCAATGAAGTTAGAAAGCCGACTTGAGAACGTTCGGTTCCTGTAAATAACAACCCGCTGTCTACCGATAATAATTCAGAACTTCCTGTTTTTATTTCTTGTTGAACGCCATCTAAATAAGTTGTTATAGTCATTCCATCAAGTAGTTCAAGATTTAAAACAGAGGCATTTTCAATATCAAAACCTACATAGGTCTGTGCAGGATAGTTTGTCAATTCATCTTTTATAGCAATACTTCCAGTGGCTATAACACCTAAAGTAAAATCAATACTAGCATAGGTATTACTATTGGAGTCTATTGCTGAATTAGTGTTTGTAATGGCACCAACATTTAAAAGACCGCCCATTCCTGTGTGTTCCTCAACAATTCGAGCAGGAAAATTTGGCTTGTTGAATAGGGTAGGAGTATTGGGTTCTAAATCGGGGCCAACACAAAAGCTATTGGTTACAGGATAATAAACAAAGGTGTTAGAGGCTATGCCAGCTAAACTAGTCAATGAAATTTCAATACGGTCGTAATCTAATGTAGTGTAAAAACCTAAGTAAAACTGATTGTTATTTAGAAGAGAACTGTTTAGCGTTACTAATGAAGTACCAGAATTTGTTTCTTGTTCTGTACCGTTTAAATATGTAGTGATGGTAATAGCACCGAGCAAGTCTATTTGAGCAACAGAACCGTTTTCTATTAAAAACCCCGCATAACTTCCGGCTTCAAAAAACTCATCGATAGTATTATCTGTTATGCCTATAGTATGAGTTACTCCTAGTCCAAGTAAAGTGGAGACTGTAGTATAGTTTGTAAGGTTAGAATCTGTTAAATTATTAAGATTAGAAATTCCACATCCTAATAAGCAAAGACCATTGGTATCTTCATTTATAGTTAAATCAGTAAAACTTGAAGAAGTTATAGCAACGGGAGAGTCAGTATTACAAGGAACCGGTATAGGTGGGTAGTAACGAGTATTGCTACTTAAATTATTTTTTTCAGAAAATGAGGAGAGGGTTAAAAACAAAAAAAATAAGAAAGTGAATTTGAATTGTATGCACGTTTTTTGTAACGTTAAGTACGCTTGAGTAATTCTTTTCATAATAGTTGATTGGTTAGACACAGTAAATAACCGTCAAACCATTAAATAGTAGTTTGTGGATAGAGACAGTTATTACATTAAATTAAAATGTTTGGCGATTAGCTTCTAAAAACTAGGATGGATAGCTAATTTTTTAACAAAGTAACGAGTTGTAGTTCATTTTTCGGGGGCATAGTTGGTTATAAGTAATAGGTATAGTAGTAAAACTTCCAAATGAATGGTTGTTTAAAATGCAACAGCTTAGTTGTTGAAATAGCAGTAGGTCGATTAAAAAAAATTGGCTAGAAATAATGGTGTTTATTATAGCTAACCTTTTTCGCGAGGTAAGAGGTAAGTAATCACAATACGAGGGACTTAAATTAAAAAAACTTAAATGTGTTCCAGTAATATCTAAAAATAGAAATTACGTAGCTTCCAACAGTCAATAGTTTATCATTGACAGTAAATAGTATTTTAACTTTAAGGGGTGACCAAAAGAAATAAAACAATAATTAAATGACTCATATTTATTTTAAATCTATTGTGAATATAATAAAAAATTAATTAAAACAAAAGAAATGAAGAGATGTATGCTGCTTTTTTTTGTGGTGTTTTTGTCTGTATACAAGTGTTTTATGTTCTAAAAAGAGTTGTCGCTTTAGTAAAAGGGGCTTTTTTAGTAAGAACAATTAAAGTAAGAATTTAATAGCTAAATGAGTTGAAAAGGGTTTGTAGCATCTTTGTTAAGAATGTCTTAACATTTTTTTAACTTCGTTTAGTTCGGAATGTTCCGAACTAAACTTATTTTTGCAAAGTAAATTTTATTGGAGATGAATCAAGTAGAAAAAAGAAAATGTGAATTAGTTGAGAAACTTGGTATTTTTTTAGAGAAAAAAGAACAGTTGGCTCCAGTGGCGGCGAGGATATTTTCACATATTATTTTGACAGGAAAACAAGGAACTACCTTTGAAGATTTGGTGTCTGGTCTTTGTGCTAGTAAAAGCACAATTTCAACACACCTCAATCATTTACAAGGACTGAAGAAGGTAAGTTATTTTACCAAAACAGGTGATAGAAAAAAATACTTTATCCTTAATAGCGATACTATGTTACAAGGAATTAGCAATATGGTAGAAGAATGGGAAGGAGAAAAAGAGTTGCACCTAGAGGTTAAAGAATATAAAGAAGATATTAATAAAACCTTGAAAGAAGAAGATAAGTTTGATCTTGGCTTTCACGATAGTTTTATTGAGTTTTTAGATGGAGCTGTAGTGTCTATTACCAAACTGAAAGAAAAAATTATAAACCACTAACACTAATTTATTATATACATAAAATGAAATATCAATATATATACGGTATTGCTATTCTTAGCATTGTTGCCTTATTTTTTACGAGTTGTGGAAAACAGCAACAACAAAACCAACAACAAACACCAGCACTACCTTTTCCAGTAGTAAAGGTAGCAGAGAAATCAATAACAAATTACCAAAGTTATCCAGTAACTATTGAAGGTGAAGTAAATAGTGAAATAAGACCAAAAGTTTCTGGATACGTAAAGAATGTTTTGGTAAAGGAAGGACAGAAAGTTAAACAAGGGCAGCTATTGTTTAAGTTAGAAACACAGTCATTAAGCCAAGATGCTGAGGCAGCTAAAGCAGCGGTAAACACGGCACAAGTTGAGGTTAATAAACTGAAACCACTAGTAGAAAAAAACATTATTAGTCCAGTTCAATTAGAAACAGCAAAAGCAAGTTTAGCACAAGCTAAAAGTACTTATAACAGTATTGTTGCAAACATCAACTATGCAAACATAAAAAGCCCTGTAAACGGATTTGTAGGTTCGATTAATTATAGAAAAGGAGCTTTAGTAAGCGCACAAAGTACAATGCCTCTGACAAAAGTAGCCTCTATAAAGAATGTATATGCCTATTTCTCTATGAATGAAAAAGAATTTTTAGACTTTATAGCTTCTGCGGAAGGAGAAACAATGGATGAAAAGATTAAAAAATTACCACCAGTAAAGCTTGTATTGGCAAACGGAAAAAAATACGAGCAAACTGGAGCTATCGAAACTATTGCAGGAGATATAAATCAGCAAACGGGAACGATTAGCTTTAGAGCAAAGTTTGATAATAAAGCAGGTTTGTTACGTAACGGAAGTAGTGGTACTATTTTAATACCTAGAGTACACAATAATGCATTAATTATACCTTCTGAATCTACATTTGAACGTCAAGGTAAAGTGTATGTGTATACAGTAAATAATGATTCTTTGGCTGAAAAAACTATTGAAGTAGAAGCACAAGTAGGAAAGCTTTACGTGGTAAAATCAGGATTAGAAAAAGAAGAAACCATTTTAGCTAAAGGCTTAAACAAAGTGCGTTCAGGAGCAAAAATTAAACCTGTTCCAACGCCTTTAGATAGTATAGTTAACTCATTCGATACGGTATTTAAATAATAAAAGAAAATCATGTTACAAAAATTTATAGAGCGTCCGGTACTCTCTACAGTAATTTCTATTATCATAGTAATATTAGGAGTACTGTCATTAACACAATTACCGGTAACGCAATATCCTGATATAGCGCCCCCAACGGTGCAGGTTACTGCTTCTTATCCAGGAGCGAGTGCCGAAACAATTTTAGAAAGTGTTATTGTTCCTATAGAAGAGCAAATTAATGGGGTAGAAGGAATGACTTATATGACTTCTACTGCGAGTAATACAGGTACGGCAAGTATTCAAGTATTTTTTGAACAAGGTTACAACCCAGATATTGCTGCGGTAAACGTACAGAACAGAGTTGCTAGAGCTAATGCTTTATTACCTTCTGAAGTTACAAGAGCAGGGGTTATTACAGCAAAACAACAAAACTCGGCACTGTTGTATGCCGCTATATTTTCAACAAATCCTGAATACGATGATGTTTTTATTCAAAATTACCTGAATATAAATGTGAAACCAGAATTACAACGTGTTTCTGGAGTAGGGGCTGTAAATGTATTTGGAGCAAAAGATTATTCGATGCGCGTATGGTTAGATCCAGCAAAAATGGCATCGTATAAGTTGGAACCTAGAGAAGTAATAGCTGCAATTAATGAGCAAAGTTTAGAAGCTGCCGCAGGATCTTTAGGGCAAAATTCTGGAGAGTCGTTTGAATATGTAATCAAATATAAAGGACGATATAAAACGGCAAAAGAATACGAAAATGTTGTTGTAAAAGCTTTAGGGAATGGACAGTTTTTACGTGTTAAAGACGTAGCAAAAGTAGAGTTAGATGCATTTTCTTATTCATCACTTTCACGTACAAACGGAAATCCAGCACTTAACTTTGGAGTTTTTCAAACACCAGGATCTAATGCACAGGAAATCATTGAAAATATTTATGTAAAACTAGAAGATTTAAAGAAAGATTTCCCAGAAGGATTAGATTACATCATTAACTACGACACAAACAAATTCTTAACAGCGTCTGTAAACAAAGTAAAAAGTACCTTAATAGAAGCTTTTTTATTAGTATTTATTGTAGTGTTTATTTTCTTACAAGATTTTAAATCTACTTTAATACCGGCCATAGCAGTTCCAGTGTCTATTATTGGTACCTTCTTTTTCCTAAATCTATTTGGGTATTCAATCAACTTGCTAACCTTATTCGCTTTAATCTTGGCAATTGGAATTGTGGTAGATGATGCCATTGTGGTAGTAGAAGCAGTACACGCTAAACTGGAAGACGGAGCAGAAAGTGCAAAAAAAGCATCCATTTCTGCGATGAGTGAAATTAGTGGAGCTATTGTGTCGATTACTTTGGTAATGATGGCGGTATTTGTGCCAATTACTTTTATACAAGGGCCATCAGGAGTATTTTATGAGCAATTTGGAGTAACATTAATGGTTGCAATCTTAATTTCTGCTGTAAACGCTTTAACATTAACACCGGCTTTAAGTGCATTGTTATTAAAACCACACAACGATAATCATAAGAAAAAAGGATTGTTACAACGATTTTATGATGCTTTCAATGCTGGGTTTAACGCGGTAACTAATAAATATACCCAATCTTTAGGATTTTTAGTAAAGCATAAATGGGTAACAGCAGGTATTTTAGGAGTAAGTGTTTTAGCCATTGTATGGGCAAGTAATACGATACCTACAGGTTTTGTACCCTCAGAAGATAGAGGTGTAGTGTTTATGAATGCTGAATTACCAGCAGGTTCTTCACTAGATAGATCGTACGAAGTAACAGAAAAATTATACGAAAGCATCAAAGGAATTGAAGGAATAAAAGGAGCGTCATTTATTAGCGGAAGAAACTTCTTCTCTGGAGAAGGAAGTTCGTATGCAATGGGCTTTATTATTTTAGAAGATTGGAATGAAAGAGAAAGTGATGCAGAATCAGTTCAAAGCATTGTAGGGCAGTTGTTCGGAAAAGCAGCAATGATACCAGATGCAAAAATTATTTTCTTTACACCACCAAGTGTACCTGGTTTTGGTAGTGCAGATGGTTTTGAAATGAGACTATTAGACCGTAGTGCGAAACCATTAACAGAAATGGATGCAACAGCAAAAGAGTTTGTAGGTCTTTTAAATCAACAACCAGAAATAGCCTTTGCGTCTAACTCTTTTGATACGGGATTCCCTCAGTTAGAATTAGATATCAATGTAGAAAGAGCTAAAGAGGCAGGAGTGTCAACAAGTGCTATTCTTTCTGCTCTACAAGGATATATTGGAGGTAATTATGCAGCTGACTTTAGTAGATTTGGAAAACAGTTTAGAGTTTTTGTACAATCATTACCTGAAGACAGAGTAAATGAAGCAAGTTTAAATAGTATGTTTATAAAAACTCCAAGTGGAGAAATGACACCAATTTCTCAATTTGTAAGTCTAAAACGTGTATATGGTCCACAAACGGTAAATCGTTTCAACCTATTTAATTCGGTAACAGTAAATGGAGGGGTAACTCCAGGATTTAGTACAGGAGATGCTATTACTAAAATAGATAAGTTAGCAGAGAATAATTTACCAGAAGGATATAGTGTTGCCTACTCAGGGATTACCAGAGAAGAAATAGCCTCATCAGGACAATCTACCATTATTTTTATGATTAGTATTTTGTTTGTTTATTTCTTATTAGCAGCACAATACGAGAGTTACCTATTGCCATTATCAGTAATTTTCTCATTACCAATTGGGGTAGCAGGAGCATATTACACAACGTATTTAGCAGGATTAGAAAATAACATCTATTTCCAAATAGCCTTAATTATGTTATTAGGTCTGTTAGCAAAGAATGCAATTCTTATTGTAGAATTTGCAATACAACGTCGTAAACAAGGAAAAAGCTTATACGATGCAGCTATAGAAGGAGCAAAAGTACGTTTAAGACCTATTTTAATGACCTCGTTTGCCTTTATTCTTGGATTAATGCCATTAGTATTAGCAAAAGGAGTAGGAGCTGAAGGAAATAACTCTATCGGAACAGGAGCTGCTGGAGGATTACTAATTGGTACTTTAATAGGGGTATTTGTAATTCCTGTACTATTTGTGGTATTCCAATGGTTGCAAGAAAAAGTATCAAGCAAACCAGTTGTTGTTGAAACTAAAGAAGATTAATTATGAAACGCATACTAAATAAAACCTTGGTTGTAGCCGTAATGGCTACAACCTTACAAAGTTGTTTTGTTGCTAAGGATTATGCACGTCCTGAGTTAAAAGAAACAGAACATTTGTATAGAACAGATAATTTACCACAAGATAGTATCTCAATGGCAGCTGTGTCTTGGAAAGATATGTTTACTGATGCTCACTTGAAACAATACATTGATGAAGGGCTTCAAAATAACTTAGATATCCGTGTAGCTATACAGCAAATGGCTGCTGCTGAAGCATATATGAAACAAGGGAAAGCAGGGTATTTTCCTACTTTAAGTGTAGGGGCAAAAGCTACGCACCAAGAATTAGCAAAAAACAGCCAGTTTGGATCTTTTTTTAATGGGAGTATCGACCAGTATGATATAACTGGAAACCTTTCTTGGGAAGCTGATATTTGGGGTAAAATACGCAGTAACAAACGAGCAGGAAAAGCCGGATATTTACAAAGTGTAGCAGCACATCAAGCAGTAAAAACCCAGTTAGTTTCAGCAATAGCAACCACCTATTATCAATTAGTAGCTTTAGATGCTCAACTGGAAATTACTGAGCAAACTATTGAAACTAGAGAAAATAGTGTAAACACGATTAAAGCACTAAAAGATGCAGGACAAGTAAATCAGGTAGCAGTAGATCAAAATATAGCGCAGTATCATAATGCAAAAGCATTGAAAGTAGATTTAGAAACAGCTATTTTTAAAATAGAGAATACCTTAAATTTATTATTAGGAAGAACATCAGTAGTTGTTGAAAGAAGTAAACTTTCACAACAACAAATAGATGTGGCTATTAAAGTAGGTGTTCCAGCAACATTATTAAGAAACAGACCAGATGTTATGGCTGCGGAGTATGGTTTAATTAATGCTTTTGAAATGACAAATGTAGCCAAAAGTAATTTTTACCCATCGTTAACAGTAACGGCGAGTGGAGGATTTCAAAGTTTAGAGTTAGATGAGTTGTTAAGTACCAACTCCTTATTTGCAAATATTATAGGAGGTTTAACACAGCCTATTTTCAATCAAAGAAAAATTAAAACACAGCATGAAGTAGCTAAAGCACAACAAGAACAAGCACTGTTGAGCTTTAAAAAGACGTTGTTAACTGCTGGAAATGAGGTTTCAAATGCGCTTTTTGATTACAAAGCAGCAACTGAAAAATTTGACTATAGAAAAAATGAAGTAGAAGCCTTACGAAGAGCAGAAGTAAATTCAGAAGAGTTGTTAAAAAATGGATATGCTAATTATTTAGATTTATTAACAGCAAGAGAGCGCGCATTAAATGCTGAGTTAAATGTTATCAATAACAAATTAAATCAGTTAGTAAGCATCGTAAATTTATATGAAGCATTAGGTGGTGGTTGGAAGTAAATAGAAACTCATGAGTAATAGGTCAAAACTTATTAAGGTAGCCAAAGAAAAATTTATAGCATTTGGCAGTAAGCATACCACAATGGATGAAATAGCTGAGTTACTCGGAATTTCAAAAAAAACCATATATGCTTGTTTTTCTTCAAAAGAAGAATTGATAATTGAAAGTATCAAAGAATTAATAAATGAATTCAAAATTGATACAGCACCTATTTTAAAATCTGATAAAACAGCGTTAAATAAAGTAATAGAGATATATAAAGTAATTTTTAGGTATGTAGAAAAGTTTAAACCTTCGTTTATTTTTGGGTTAAAAAAATACTACCCTAATGCTTACGATGCTTATAAAGAAATTACTACAGATGTCGTTTCTACGGATATAATGAATTTATTAGAAGAAGCAAAAGAACAAGGAGAGATTAGACCAGATGTAGACCTTGAATTGTTTAGTAAATTATATTTAAGCGGATTAGAAAGTCGTTTGTTTGATGCTGATAATTTGTTTGACGATTACTCCAAAGAAATTTTATTAGAGTATATGATTGTTAATAATTTAAACTCCTTAAAACCGATTAAATAAATACACAAATTTTTATGGTTTTTGATAAAAAGTGTCATGTAGTATGTATCATATTTACAAGGCACTTTTTTGCTTATATGGAAAATCGGTTAATTACAATAAGATGGAGAAAAATATTTTGATGTATTTTTGTGAGAAACAAACAAAATTTGCTAAAAAAAATTATTACATATTTATTATTTAGTCTTGTAACCCAGTTGTGTAGTCAAAACAAAGTAAGTTTACAGTTAGTTGATACTCAAAAAAAAGCAGAAAATTACTTAGAAAAGGTACAAGAAAATTATAAAGAAGGAAATTACAAACTTCATAAAATTTACAGCGATTCTTTATACAGTATTTCTAAAAAGAACAACCTAAAAGCACTGCAAGTAAAAGCAATGGTTAATCAGGCTATAAGCTTAAATATGCAAACAAAATATGTAGAAGGTATAACACTATATAAAGAAGCATTAGCAATTGCTAAAACAATACCAGAAAGCAAACAAGCAGAAACTGTAGTGTTGGTTAATTTAGGAAATACATATAATAATGTAGAACTTTATGAAAAAAGTATAGAAACCATGAAAAAGGTTTTAGAGCAGGCTACTTCTATAAAGAAACCTAACTTAATAAAAACAGCTGCTTTAAATGGTTTATCAATAAGTTATTCAGCTTTAAATGATGAGAAAAAATCATTGTTTTATGCAGAGCAGGTCAAAAATATAGGAGAAGAAACTGGGAATGAAAGTATTATTTTAACATCATTAAATCATATTAGCAGTTCCTATTATAAGTTAGGGCAGTATCAAAAATCTATTGAAATAGCTACTACAGCAGCAAACTATAAGGTTTTTGAAAAAAAGACTAAAGTTAAGGCGTGGCTTTTGGTCAACTTAGGAGTCGCAAATTTAAAACTAGCACAGTATAATAAAGCGGAAGAATACTTACAACAAGCATTAAATATAGCTTCTGAAAAGGGAATAGAAGAAATAGAAATGATATGTTATAAAAATCTGTCCATAATATATTTAAAGTTAAACAATACAGCAGTTCACTTAAGTACAGAAAAGAAATATAACGAAAGTCGAATACGTTTTTTAAAGAATCAAAAGAAAGCTATTACAGAAGAGTTAAAAGCAGAAATTGAAGCAAAAGAGGAAACTGTTTTAGCCAAAGAAGATACAGAAGCTCTTTTTTCTGAACAACAAAAAACGACCTTATGGTTTAGTGTATTTTGTGTAATTGGTTTAGGAGGTTTATTTTGGATTTACATAAAAAAGAATGAAGATAAAAGTGTCATAAAAGAAACAAATAAAATAACGAAAAAGATAAAAAAAGCTCCTGAAAAATATAAAAATTCCTCATTGTCAAAAGAAGATAGAGTTTCTTACCAGCAAAAAATATTAAAAGCAATAGAAGAAGAAAAAATATACTTAAATCACGATTTAACGCAAGCAAACTTTGCAAAAAGATTATCGTTAAGTAGTCATCATTTATCCGAAGTATTTTCGTTTGAATTTGATAAAAATTTCTATCAGCTTATCAATTCATATCGAATAAAAGAAGCTAAAGAGATATTAGAATTACCAGCAAATAAAGATTACAAAATAATTGCAGTAGCTTACGATGCTGGTTTTAAAAGTAAAACTACATTTAACCGTGTTTTTAAAGAGCAAACAGGTTACACACCTACTGAATACCGAAAAAAACTAATAAAATAGGTTCCACTCTATAGAATGAGACTTTTATAACAACCAACGGTTATATCTTGCACCCTATTATTTAATAACATAATCAACAAAAGCATTTATAACAACTCCGGTGGTTTTACGCCACTTGTTGTGTTGTAAAATAATAATGATTGATTAAGAAAAAGTTTAAAAAAAATAGGTTAAAAAGAATGAGGGAATTTATGTGTAAATTTTTAAGAAATAGTTTTACAACACTTTTTTTTATTGTAAGTAGCCCGTTGTTTTCGCAGTCGTTTATTTCTTTATGGAATACAGCAAATGTTAGTTCGGGTTCTTCTGCTGCTAATGAAATAAGAATCCCAACCAGCTCAGCTTATACGTATTCTTATACTGTTGATTGGGGAGATGGAAACATAGATTCAAATATAACAGGAGATATCACGCATACCTATACTACACAAGGAATATATACGATTAAAATAGACGGTACATTTCCTGCGATTTACTTTAATAATACGGGGGATGTTGATAAAATTATTGAAATTTTGTCTTGGGGTACCCTTCAATGGCAAAGTATGGAAAATGCATTCTATGGATGTTCAAATCTAAATTTTGACGCCATTGCTCCACCTGATTTGAGCCAAACAACTAGCCTAAAAAATACCTTTAGAGGATGTACTCTTTTTAATGGTATAATGAATCATTGGAATATAAACAGTATTACGAATATTTCAGGATTATTTAGAGACTGTGAAACCTTTAACAGGCCCTTAGATCAGTGGGATACCTCTAATATAATAGATATGTCCTATACTTTTAATAATGCAAGAAATTTTAATGAACCTATAGATAATTGGAACACATCGAGGGTAACTACATTAGAGAGCTTCTTATCAGGAGCTTCTAACTTTAACCAAAATATTAATAATTGGAATGTTACAAGTGTGGTAAACATGAATGGAGCATTTAGATATACAAACAGGTATAATCAACCAATGAACAATTGGAATGTAAGTAATGTAACCACAATGGTTAGTACATTTCAAGGAGCTGCATTCAATAATTTAATTGATAATTGGAATGTAGTTAATGTAACTACTATGGCAGGAATGTTTAGAGAGTCGAAATTTAACCAACCTCTTAATAACTGGGATGTAAGTAATGTTACTAATATGTCGCAGATGTTTCAAAGAAATAGAACATTCAATCAGCCTCTTAATAATTGGAATGTAAGTAAAGTAACCAACATGTCGAGTATGTTTGATGGATGGATTTGGGGAGCTGTTTTTAACCAAGATATAAACACTTGGGACGTAAGTGAGGTAACAAACATGAACTATATGTTTCGAGATAACTCGGGGTTTAATCAAAATATCAGCAGTTGGAATGTAGCTAATGTTACTAGTATGAGAGGAATGTTTGAAGGTGCTGTTATTTTTAATCAAGATATTAGTTCATGGAACCTTAGTAAGCTTACCAATATAGAAAGTATGTTTGAAAGAACAGAAGCTTTCAATCAACCCTTAAATACATGGGATGTAACCAATATTACGAATATGCGTAATATATTCCAACAAGCAGAAGCTTTCAATCAACCTTTGAATAGTTGGGATGTTAGTAGGGTCACTGATTTTCAATATATGTTTGATAGAGCCAGATCTTTTAATCAAGATATAAGCGGTTGGGAAACGGGAAATGCTAGAAACATGTCTCATATGTTTAATCAGGCTACTTTATTTAATCAAAACATTGGAGGCTGGGACATATCTAGTGTTACAAACATGACAAATATGTTGTCAAGTAGTGGTATTTCTCAAGAGAATTACGATAATATTCTGATAGCTTGGAGTACTCAAACAGTTCAAAACAACATTAACTTAGGAGCGACGAACCTTCATTATTGTGATGCATTAAACCAAAGACAAAGTCTAATTGATAATAATGGTTGGACTATATCAGGAGATATTGTAAACTGTTCTTATGTATTATGTACTCAAATAACAATGCAGCAAGCAGGTGACACACAAGTACCTGCAAATAGTGATATTCGTTGGAATCCAGCACCTAATGCCACAGGATACAGAATTAGTGTAAGAAGAGAAAATGGAGCCACTTCTCAGGTTATATACAATAATGAAGATGTAGGAAATGTTGTAGGAGTAGACTTTACCAATGAGTTTATAGCAGGAGATACTGTATATGTAACAGTTGTTCCATATAACGATGAAGGGCCAGCTACAGGTTGCCAAGAAATTAGTTTTACTGTAATAGAAAGTTGGGCAAATAGCTCTGATGCATTTAAACTTACCTATGATACAAGCATACAATCTTCATTCACTACACCAACAAATCAGTTAAGAATAGAAACAAATTCAGGGTATCCAAAATACCTTACGTATAACTATTCAATAGATTGGGGAGATGGACAATACAATCATAATGTTACAGGTGATATTACACACACATACCTTACACCAGGAATCTATACAGTAAGTATTATTGGTGCTTTTCCTTCTCCAAAGCATGAAACTATTGGAGACTCTGATAAATTATTATCTATAGATCAATGGGGAACTCAAGTCTGGGAAAGTATGTACGAAGCTTTTGAAAGTTGTGCAAATATGGAGTACAATGCCACAGATACTCCTAATCTAAGCAATGTAACGGATATGGAAAGAATGTTTAGTTCGTGCAGAAAGTTTAATGGAAATATTAATGATTGGGAGGTTAGTAAGGTAACCAACATGCGTAGTATGTTTAGCGGAACTTCAATTTATAACCAGCCACTTGATAACTGGGATGTAAGTAATGTTACTAATATGAATTACATGTTTGGTAGTGCTGTAGAGTTTAATCAAGACATAGGGAATTGGAATACAAGAAGCGTTACTAATATGGGAGGTATGTTTCAGAATGCAGAAGTATTTGATCAGAATCTTAATAACTGGAATGTAAGCAGTGTTACAGATATGAGTAGTATGTTTGAAAGAGCAGAAGCATTTAACCAGCCACTTAATAATTGGGATGTAAGTAATGTTACCAATATGTCTGAAATGTTTAATGGTTTTATTTCAAACATGGCGTTTAACCAAAATATAGATAATTGGGATGTAAGCAGTGTTACAGATATGTCTGAAATGTTCCAGAGATGTGTTGACTTTAACCAACCTTTAAACTCTTGGAATGTAGGTGCTGTTACCAATATGACTTCGATGTTTGAAAGCGCATATGTATTCGATCAACCATTAGGTAATTGGAATGTAACCAATGTAACCAACATGAGTTTAATGTTTTACAATGCTCAAATGTTTAACCAACCGTTAAATTCTTGGGATGTAAACTCAGTAGTTAATATGTCAGGGATGTTCCGAAGAGCAGAAGCATTTAATCAGCCGTTAAACTCTTGGGATGTAAGTGCTGTTGCTAACATGAGCCAGATGTTTCAAGAAGCCACAGTTTTCAATCAACCATTAAATTCTTGGAATGTAAGTTCAGTAACCTTAATGCCTTCGATGTTTGAAGAAGCTATTGCTTTTGACAATCCATTAGAAAGTTGGAATGTTTCTGTGGTAACAAACTTTGAAGCAATGTTTAAAGATGCAGAAATATTCAACCAATCTATAGGGAATTGGAATACAGGAGAAGCACAAACGATGGCTGAAATGTTTTATGGAGCGTCTAAATTTAATCAAGATATTAATAATTGGAATGTATCTTTTGTAACCATCATGCAAGAAATGTTTCGAGGAGCAACATCTTTTAATAGACCGTTAGATTCCTGGAATGTAGCATCAGTAACAAATATGCAAGGGATGTTTCAATCAGCAGTAGCCTTTGATGGTGCTATTGGAAGCTGGAATATCAGGAGGGTAACCACCATGCAAGATATGTTTAATGGTGCAACAAACTTTAATCAACCTATTAATAATTGGAGGCCAACAGCAGTAACGAACATGGATAGAATGTTTCAAGGTGCAAGTTTGTTTAATCAACCTTTAAACCAATGGTTGTTAAATACGGTATCGATGAATGCTATGTTTAATAACGCTACAGCTTTTAATCAAGATGTAGGTGATTGGAATATTAGTGGTGTAACCAACATGCAAAACATGTTAGATAATACAGCTCTTACTAGAGTGAATTACGACAATACGCTTATTGCATGGTCTGAACAAACACTAACACCTGGAATAAATCTAGGAGCTAACACACTTCCTTATTGTGATGCTGTAGAAGAAAGACAATCAATGATGGATAATTTTGGATGGTCTTTTACAGGTGATGTCTTAGATTGTCCTATTCCAGAATGTACACAGTTAATAGCGCCTTTACATGGAGCAACAGATGTTCCTGTAAACACCAATTTAACTTGGGAGCCTGTTTTGTATGCACGTGAGTATGCTTTAACAATTAGAATTGAACCATCTGGAACCATAATAAATGAAACTGTTGTGAATGCCACCACTTATGAATTTGCTACAGATTTTTCAGGAGGAGAAACAGTTTATGTTACTATTGTACCTTCCAACGAAAATGGAGATGCGGTAGGACCTTGTGCAGAAGAAAGTTTTACCCTGTCTACAACTCCATCAACAGTACCCAATTGTACCAATTTAACTTTACCACTTGCTGGTGATATAGATGTACCTGTAAGTACAAATTTAGAATGGAATGTTATAAGTAATGCAGATGGATACAGACTTACAGTAGGAACTACTTCAGGTGGTATAGATATTCTTAATAATATTGATGTTGGTAACAGTACAACCTATAATTTGCCAGTTGATTTACCAGAAGACACTGAAATTTTTGTAACGATAACTCCTTATAACGGTGAAGGAGAGGCAATAAGCTGTAGAGAAGTATCTTTCAATACAGAGTTTATTCCAATGCCACCTAGTTGTACAAGCTTAGTGAATCCTATAAATGGTGCAATTAATGTTCCAATACAGACTGATATTTCTTGGGATCAAATTGCAGAAGCAACGGGGTATTTAATAAGTGTAGGAATTACTCAAGGTGGGATAGAGCTTGTGAATAGTATTGATGTAGGAAATACTACTTCGTATAGTTTTTCTCAAGACCTACAAGCAAATAGAATACATTATGTTCGTATAATCCCATACAATGAGGTGGGTGATGCTACAGGCTGTATAGAAGAAAGTTTTACTACGGGAGGTACAGTTGTTAATGTACCCAATTGTACCACCATCACTGTTCCAACCAATGGAGCGATCAATGTAAGTGTTAGTACCGGAATTAGCTGGGATGCGGTAGCAGATGTCGATGGGTATTACCTGTCAATCGGAACTACTTCAGGTGGAACCGATATCGTAAATAGTGAAGTGGTATTTGGAACACGTTATGTGTTAGCGAGTGATTTACCAGAAGGAACAACAATTTATGTATCGGTAATTCCATACAATTCAGTAGGAAGTGCTACAGGTTGTTCAGAAATTAGTTTCACTACAGAAACAATACCAACAGCACCGAATTGTACAACAATCACTGTTCCAACCAATGGAGCAACGAATGTAAGTGTTAGTACCGGAATTAGCTGGGATGCGGTAGCAGATGTCGATGGGTATTACCTGTCAATCGGAACTACTTCAGGTGGAACCGATATCGTAAATAGTGAAGTGGTATTTGGAACACGTTATGTGTTAGCGAGTGATTTACCTGAAGGAACAACAATTTATGTATCGGTAATTCCATACAATTCAGTAGGAAATGCTACAGGTTGTTCAGAAATTAGTTTCACTACAGAAACAGTATCAACAGCACCGAATTGTACGACCATCACAGTTCCAACCAATGGAGCGACCAATGTAAGTGTTAGTACCGGAATTAGCTGGGATGCGGTAGCAGATGCCGATGGATATTATCTATCAATAGGAACAAGTTCAGGCGGAACTGATATTGTAAATAGTGAAGTGGTAACAGGAACGAGTTACACACTAGCGAGTGATTTACCTGAAGGAACAACAATTTATGTATCGGTAATTCCATACAATTCAGTAGGAAGTGCTACAGGTTGTTCAGAAATTAGTTTCACTACAGAAACAATACCAACAGCACCGAATTGTACAACAATCACTGTTCCAACCAATGGAGCAACGAATGTAAGTGTTAGTACCGGAATTAGCTGGGATGCGGTAGCAGATGTCGATGGGTATTACCTGTCAATCGGAACTACTTCAGGTGGAACCGATATCGTAAATAGTGAAGTGGTATTTGGAACACGTTATGTGTTAGCGAGTGATTTACCAGAAGGAACAACAATTTATGTATCGGTAATTCCATACAATTCAGTAGGAAGTGCTACAGGTTGTTCAGAAATTAGTTTCACTACAGAAACAATACCAACAGCACCGAATTGTACAACAATCACTGTTCCAACCAATGGAGCAACGAATGTAAGTGTTAGTACCGGAATTAGCTGGGATGCGGTAGCAGATGTCGATGGGTATTACCTGTCAATCGGAACTACTTCAGGTGGAACCGATATCGTAAATAGTGAAGTGGTATTTGGAACACGTTATGTGTTAGCGAGTGATTTACCTGAAGGAACAACAATTTATGTATCGGTAATTCCATACAATTCAATAGGAAATGCTACAGGTTGTTCTGAGGTTAGTTTCACTACAGAAACAGTATCAACAGCACCGAATTGTACGACCATCACAGTTCCGACCAATGGAGCGACCAATGTAAGTGTTAGTACCGGAATTAGCTGGGATGCGGTAGCAGATGCCGATGGGTATTACCTATCAATCGGAACTACTTCAGGTGGAACCGATATCGTAAATAATGAAATGGTAACAGGAACGAGTTACACACTAGCGAGTGATTTACCAGAAGGAACAACAATTTATGTATCGGTAATTTCGTACAATTCAGTAGGAAGTGCTACAGGATGTTCTGAGGTTAGTTTTAGAACAGAAGAAGGTTTAGTAGGAGAAACTAAATATGGTTTTTCTCCAAATGATGATGGAGTAAATGATTTTTGGGAAATAAAAGGAATTGAAGAATATCCTAACAATTCAGTAACTGTTTTTAATAGGTGGGGAGATATGGTGTTTCAGATAAAAGGATATGATAACCAATTCAATGTTTTTAGAGGTGTTGCCAATAAGCTAACAGGTATGGGAGGCGATAAGTTGCCAGTAGGTACATACTTTTTTAATATAAAAATTTCAACAGAAGGGAAATCAACAGAAACAGAAGGATTTTTAGTTTTAAAAAGATAGGATGAAAGAGATAAGGAACTATATTTTACCATTTATTTTTATGATGGTATTTCAGAATAATTGGGGACAACAGACAGCTTTGTATCCAGAGTATAATTACAATCCGTTCATTATAAACTCAGCTTACACAGGAATGTCTGATGGGGCAGAAATTACACTTAGCAATTACGGTTATATAAATAGTATTGAAGGAAGTCCCAGAACATTATCATTAAGTTTTCATTCTCCTATAGCTAGGAAGAAAATGGGAATAGGAGGAGCTATTGTAAGAGACAAAATAGGGGTAAGCACTTATACAAATGCATATGCTGCATATTCGTATAAAATATTTTTTGATACGGCGGTTGATAGGCCTTATTGGCAGCATTATAACGAACATGTCATATCGTTTGGTCTAACAGCGGGAGTTCAACAGTTTCATGAGAATCTGTTAGAGTTAGGAATTACTGACGACATAGAGTTTTCAGAAAATATGAATGTAACGGTACCAACCGTAGGTGTTGGGTTTTTGTATAACCATGCAGATTTTTATGCAGGGGTTTCGCTACCAAATCTTTTAGGCGATAAATTAGCATCTAGAGACGATTTAAATATATCAAACCCTATTTATGGTTATTTCGGATATCGTTTTTTTACCAATCGATTTGAGGAAGTAATGATTAAACCTAGTGTTTTTTTTAAATACGAAGGAGGTGCACCAATGCAAGTTGATGTTAATGTAGCTGTTAACTATAAAAATAAATTTGAAATAGGTACAGGTTATCGAAGTAGTTCCTCAATTAATTTTTTAGCAGGTATTTATGCTCTAAAAAACTTAAAATTTGTATACTTCTACAATGCTGCGTTTAGCGATTCAGTGTTAGGAAATAGCCATGGAGTTGTTCTATCGTATGTTTTTGAGAAAAAACACAGATATTAAAAAGGAAAGGAGTTTTTTTACCTAAAACTCCAATTTTTATAATTAGCAGAAGCCTCTAGTGGATGTTCAATAGTATCAGGTAATTCAGGGAAGAAATCAATACCTGTTTTTTGTTCCAATTCATCAATAGAAACTACAAAATCAGATAGCGGTTTGTTGCTTTCCCTATGTGGAAGTAAAAAAGCAATGACTTTAATTTCAGGTTGAGTATAATCTAATAAAACTTTATAAAAATAATTAGGAACACTTACTTTTTCCTTCCCTATAGTTTTCAAATTAGATTCTAAAACACCGCCAGTAACAACATACAAACGATTATATTTTTTAGCCCAATAACGAGTTTTTTGTTCTAACTTGTTCCAAATTCCAGCATTGAAATCGTGGTTTTGAGGAGAGATGTTTGAGGTGTAAAAAGTTTCATCATGAGCACTTTTAGAGGCACGTCTATCACCAGCAGGACATAAGTGCCCCTTGTCATAACCAGATCTTTTATAATTTCTCCAATCTGCTGATTTTGTCTTCACTTTAGGATCAACAATAAAAAAAGGACGTTTGTGATTGGTATAAACAATATCACTTTTATTTAAAGAATACGCAACCCACTCAGCTTGCTCATGCTTTTCACTATACGATAACTGGTAGCCATTATGTTTTATAATGACTCCAGTTGTTGAGGTAGGAAAGTAGTTGAAGTTATCAGTTGTATTGTTGGCTGTTTCTGTTGTTGGTTGAGAAGAGTTTTTAGCTTCTTCTTTTTGCTGTAACCAATAACCTACAAGCAAAGCAACAATGGTAATAACGACTTTTATTTTCCTTGAAGTACTCATTTAATTACCTAAAACAATTTCTTTAAAGTTCTCTGTTTTTTCAACCTCGTTAAAAATTTCTTGAAACTTAACAGGAGGTACCGTTAGTTTACGTTTAACTAAATCTAACCAAGCACCATAAACTGTGATAATAGCAGAGAGCTTCCCAGCTTCGTTAAAAACCTCATGTTGAATTTTCCATCGTTCTCCTTTGCTAGACAATCCGGTAACTTTTAGGTTTACGGTTATATCTTCACCCATGTGTATCTCACGCAAAAATTTGGTGTTCTCTTCAAATAAAATAGGCCCTACGTTTTCCTTTGTAAAATCTTGGATGGTTACATTATGCTCCTTAAAAAAACGCAAACGTAATTCAGCAGCGTAATCATTGTATGCGGTATGACGCATGTGTATGTTGGCATCAAAATCTGCCCATCGTGTTTTAAATTCAACACTAAAACTCATATCAAAAAAATTTAAGAAAGCGAATTTACAAATTTTAAGCTTTTACATCCAAAGCATCGCGAAGTGTATTTCCAATTAACATAAATGCCATAACCAAACTCATAATGGCAATTCCAGGAATGATAGCTAAATAGGGTTTTCCAAGAATAATGTAATTGTAGTGATTTTTAATCATGGCACCCCAAGAAGGAGTAGGGGGTTGCGCTCCGATACCCAAGAAACTCAAGCCGCTTTCAATTAAAATAGCAGCGGCAAAATTAGCAGCAGAAATAACAATGATAGGGGCTAAAATATTCGGTAAAATATGGTTAAAAATAATTCTAAAGTCAGAAAAGCCTAGAGCTTTAGCAGCTTCTACATATTGTTGTTGTTGGGTAGTAATTACTTGGCCCCTAACTACACGTGCAACTTCTACCCACATAGTTAGTCCCACCGCAATAAAAACCTGCCAAAAACCTTTTCCTAAAGCTAATGTAATAGCGATTACTAATAAAAGTGTTGGAATAGACCAGGTTATATTAATAAGCCACATAATGAAATCATCAACTTTCCCTCCAAAATAACCAGCAATGGCTCCAATAGGAATTCCTATTAAGAGTGAAATAAACACAGCTATAAACCCAATAAAAAATGAAATTCTAGCACCAATTAGTAACCTGCTTAACAAGTCACGACCGTATTTATCTGTTCCTAAATAAAATGTTTTTTGCTGGATGTATTGTTCATAGGAAGCGGGAAACTCTTTTGGTAAACCATCGGAGTATTTAATAACTTCTAACTCATTGTTGCTAACAGAAAACGATTGTATAGGGATTTCTGTTGATAAATTTTGTTTTCCTTCCATCAAAACAGAAAACCACGATTGTTGGTTTTTTACTTTTGAAGGAATGCTTAGTAGTTGAACAGAAAAACCAGGAGGTTTAGAATGAATTTCTAAATGCATTTGATTAGCAGAGTTGCTGTTGTCTGGAGCTAAAGCATAACAAAAAACAGCCATAAATCCGCATAATACAACATACCAAAAACTAAGCACCCCCGTTTTGCTGCGTTTAAATTTTTGGATGGCTATGTGCCATAAAGAGGTACCTATGGTGTTATTCACTTTCTTTAGCTTCTTTCAAGTTAGCAATATCAATACTTGAGGGGTTTTGAAAAACTTCCAAATCAAAATATTTTACTGAAGCTAAAATATGATCAAAAATATTAGCCATAACTCGTTCATAGTCTACCCAGTTTTTTTCCCTGCTAAAGGCATAGATTTCTAGCGGAATCCCATTAGGGGTGGGTTCTAACTGACGAGACATTAGCAGCATATCTTGGTTAATTTTTGGGTGATTTTCAATGTATTTATCTAAATAGATTCTAAAAGATCCAAAATTAGTAAGATTTCTACCGTTTAATATCAGAGATTTGTCAACATTGTTTTCTTCGTTATATTTTTTAACTTCGTTGCTGCTTTTTTCAATGTAGTCAGAAATTAATTCAATCTTTTTAAAGCGCTCTATATCTTCATCACTAAGAAAGTGAATACTATTTATTTTAATTAAAATTGACCGTTTTATGCGTCTACCGCCTGAAGTATTCATCGTTCTCCAGTTCTTAAAAGAATCGGACGTTAGATAATAAGTAGGGATACTAGATATTGTGTTGTCAAAATTTCTAATAATCACCGAAGTAAGATTAATCTCAACCACATCACCATCGGCACCATATTTTTCCATGGTAATCCAATCTCCAATTCTAACAGTATCGTTTACCGCCACCTGAATACTAGATACAAAACCAAGAATGGTATCTTTAAAAATTAATAACAATACTGCTGAAAAAGCTCCTAATGCAGTTAAAAATCGGATTAAAGGTTTTCCTGTTAATACAGAAAAAGATGATATAGCAGCAATGAGCCACATGATTACCATAAAAATTTGCACATAACTTTCTAAAGGTTTGTCTTTAAAAGCATTGGTGGTGCGAAGAAAGTCTTTAACACTTAATAAAACACTACGTATAAACCAAACAATTGCAAAAATAATAGCAATGGTAGCAATACGTTCTGCATAGGTAAACAAGTTAGGGAAATCGACTAGAATATCTTTTAAAAAATTAAAAACAATAGTAAGAATAACAATTCTAGAAAGGTTTAAAAAGGTTTTGTTTTTAATAAGCATATCATCAAAACTAGTTGATGTTTTTGCAGCCATTTTATTAACTGTTCTCCTACCAACATATCTAAAAATTTTGAATAGGATATAACCTAAAATTCCAAATACAACAAGGTTTGCAACTAAGTTTAGATGAATGGCAAGTGTTTCTGAGAGTGAAAAATGCTCTTTAAAAATTCTATAAAAAGACTTATTTAACATAGTAGTGTTAGATTAAAATTCTGTGATTTCTTCTCCCATTTGCAAGCCGAACTTTTTTCTAAACCAATATACAATAACATACAAAATAGGAGTGTCAAGCGCTGCTATAATGATTTTGAATAAAAAACCGCTAAGTAAAAGGCTGCCAAAAATAGGCCAAGGAAGTATTTTAAAAGAACTCAATAAAAATAATACGGTAAAAGTATCTATAAATTGTGATAAAAAGGTAGAAAAATTATTGCGAAGCCATAAATGTTTGCTTTTCGTCAATCTTTTCCAAAAATGAAAAATACGAATGTCTATAAACTGAGCAGTTAAGTAAGCTAGCATAGATGCTAATACTGCCAACGGTGAAAGTCCAAAAACTTTGGTAAAGGTTTCATTACCAATAGGCGAGCTATCAATCGCAGGAGCATAATCAGCTACTAAAATGATTATCATAGAAAAAAAGGAAGCAAAAATACCTGCTACAACAACTTGATTGGCTTTTTTCTTTCCATAAATTTCAGAAAGAATATCTGTAATTAAAAAAGTAATAGGGTAAGGAAGTATTCCAACAGATACTTCAAAACGAAATAAATTAAAAGGCTCCCAATAAAAAAACTTCTGAAAAATAAGGTTTGAAGTTACTAGGGAGGCTATAAATAACGAAGCTAAAATTAGGTAGATAAGTTGTGCTTGGGATTTTTGTTGTACAGTCATAAAACGAAGATAGTAATTTTAAAAGTTGTATGTTTGCAGGGGTAAATAAACAACAAAACAAACAAATGAAAGCGTATATTTTTCCAGGTCAAGGAGCTCAATTTACAGGAATGGGGTTAGATTTATATGAAAATTCTCCCTTAGCTCAAGAACTTTTTGAAAAAGCCAATAATATATTAGGATTTAGTATTACCGACGTAATGTTTGAAGGTACTGCTGAAGAATTGAAAGAAACCAAGGTTACACAGCCAGCTATCTTTTTACATTCAGTAATTTTAGCGAAGGTTTTAGGAGACGATTTTAAACCAGAAATGGTAGCAGGTCATTCTTTAGGAGAGTTGTCAGCATTGGTTGCCAATGGTGTATTGTCTTTTGAAGACGGGTTAAGATTGGTTTCTAAACGTGCTTTGGCAATGCAAAAAGCATGTGAAGTTCAACCGTCTACTATGGCAGCAGTGTTAGGCTTAGAAGATGTTGTAGTTGAGGAAGTTTGTGCTTCGATTGAAGGAGTAGTAGTAGCAGCAAATTATAACTGTCCTGGACAATTAGTGATTTCTGGAGAAATTGAAGCCGTTGAAAAAGCATGTGAAGTATTAAAAGAAAAGGGTGCTAAAAGAGCATTGCTTTTACCTGTAGGAGGAGCATTTCACTCACCAATGATGGAACCAGCTCGTGAGGAGTTAGCAGCAGCGATTGAAGAAACTACATTTAATGAACCTATGTGTCCAGTATACCAAAATGTGGTTGCAAAAGCAGTAACAAATCCTACTGAAATTAAAGAAAATTTAATAGCACAATTAACAGCTCCGGTAAAATGGACACAATGCGTACAAGCTATGATTGCCGACGGAGGTACTGAATTTGTTGAAGTTGGCCCAGGGAAAGTTTTACAAGGATTAATGCGTAAAATAGATAGAAGTGTAGCTGCTAGTGGTGCTTCTTTAGCGTAAATCGTAATTATAATATTTTAATATAAAAATCCCGTTCGAAAAGAACGGGATTTTTGTTTTGTGAGAAGGAAAGTTGTTACCTAGCTAAAACACAATCTTCACAATCTTTAATTTCCCCATAGTAGGTTTCTCTGTATTTGTGTACCGTTTCTATTGGTATAATATTTAAAAACATTTTTTTTATGTAAGTAACATTGGTGTGTAACTTACCCATTTTTCTTGAAAATCGTTTTTCTAAACGTGTCTCTCTTTTAATTTTAATCAATTTCATTATTCTAGTATCATTTAATTAGGGTACAAAGTTAAAAAGCTTAAAGTGTAATGCCAATTAATAATGGTTAAAATATTAAAAATCAGTTCATAAATACACGTTCTTAAATTAGAAGTGTGCTATTTTAAGAATATGATAACAAGAAGCAGAAACAATTCACAAATTAGAAGTGTAAAAAAGCTGTTTTTTACTAAAATGAATAAAAAATCACTCAAAACTGATTAAAAATAATCAAAAATGAGTGATTTTTTGTCTTTTTATATAAGAAACCTTAGCTTCTGATGTCTAAGGTTTGGAATATTTGTGTTTTTTTGGGTGCTAAGAGAATTAAATAAATTAACAAGATTACTCCTAACAGTAAAAAATCAGGTTTTAAAATTAACATCAAAAAGCAGGCAGCTTCAATAATAGCCCATCTAGCTATAGAAGCGGTTTGATAAATTGCAAGCTTTTCATCATTGCTAGTATCATTTTGAATTTTTCTCAATATGTTTTTAAACATGAAGTTACTAGTAACGTAAGCTATTGCAGGAATAAAGGCATAGAATAAAGACGAATTATCAATCACCATATCAAAGATGGTTTTAAAATTCCCCAGAATTGTAAATGCAAGAGTAACTCCAGCAACTAAAGCAAGATGGATAATTTTTAAGGTTTTAATTTTTTGATCCATAAGGTTTCAGCCTGAATTATTGAATGAAATCATTCACAGTTTTAGTAATAAACGCTAATTGTTCTTCATCTAATTCGGTATGCATTGGTAATGAAATAACTTCATTTATTAATTGGTTGGTTACCGTGAAATCTTCTTCATTGTATCGATCATCTTGATATGCTTTTTGTGCATGTAGTGGAACAGGATAATAAATAGCATTTGGAACTCCGTTGTCTAATAAGTACTGATGCAACTCATTGCGTTTTCCATTGGTAATTCTCAATGTATACTGATGAAAAACATGTGTTGTAAAATTACTTATAGTAGGTGTAACGATGTTTGGGTTATTGGCAAACGCATTTGAATAATAGTTAGCAGCTTTTCTACGTGCATCACAATAACCATCTAATAAAGGTAATTTTGCTTTTAATACAGCAGCCTGAATAGAATCTAAACGAGAATTTACTCCAACAACATCGTGGTAATAACGCTTGTACATTCCGTGGTTAACCATTCCTCGAAGTGTATGCGCTAATTCATCATTATTGGTAAAAATCGCACCACCGTCACCATAGCAACCTAAGTTTTTAGAAGGGAAGAAAGAGGTAGTACCAACATCACCCATAGTTCCTGCTTTCTTCTTCGTTCCGTTAGAAAAAGTATAATCTGCTCCAATGGCTTGGGCATTATCTTCTATTACAAATAAATTGTGTTCTTTAGCAATCTCTAAAATAGCTTCCATGTTAGCACATTGTCCAAATAAATGAACAGGAACAATAGCTTTTGTTTTAGGGGTAATTGCCTTTTTTAAAGCTTCAATGTCAATATTAAAAGTATCTGGTTCAACATCAACTAAAACAGGTGTTAAATTTAATAAACCAATTACTTCAACTGTTGCAGCAAATGTAAAGTCAGCAGTAATTACTTCATCACCTGGTTCTAAACCTAAGCCCATCATAGCTATTTGCAAAGCGTCGGTACCATTGGCACATGGAATTACGTGTTTAACGCCTAAATAATTCTCTAAATCTGCTTGGAATCCATGAACGTACGGTCCGTTAATATATGCTGAAGAATTTAGAATCTCTTGAATTGAAGTATCAACTGTATCTTTTATTTTTTGATATTGACTTTGTAAGTCAACCATTTGAATTTTTCTCATTTTGACATGATTTTATAAACATCAAAAATACAAACTATCTTTCATTGTTAGGAGGTCTTTACTGAAAATAATAAAAGGAAAACCATATGTTTTGTATAAGACTACACAATATGTTTAATAAATAAAAAACAAAGCAACAAAGGTTACATATTGGCGTTTTGTACAAAAGAGAAACTAAAGATAATTACTATTTGAATGAAAACATCTAAACGTAAAATAGCTTTTAAAGTTTTAATTGGTTATGCCACTTTGGCGGTCTTAGCTGTTATTTCAGGGATCTTGTTGTTTTCAGAAATAAAAACATACATAGAAATACAAAAGCAAGGGGTTTCCGATAGAAATAATATTATACAAACAGGAGGTTTAATTGCCGATATATATGAAAATGAAAATTTAGGAAGAGCCGCTATTCAGTTAAATTCCTATAAGCGATACAGTGAGTATGTAACGGAGAATAAGACACTACTAAAAAAAATTGATTCACTTAGTTTTCTTGCAAAAGATATATCTAAAAAATCAATTCTAGATAGTGTTAAACTAGTTTTAAATAAAAAGCGAAAAAACATAACGAGTTTAAGGCGGTTAAACCAAAGAAATGCTTCAGAAAAATCAATAAATGAAGCTATAGATAAATTAGGGTCTATAGATTCATTACTGGGAAAGGGTTCAGTAAAGGATCTTGTGGATGACCCAGAGGTGTTTAATAAAAAAACAGGATTAAGCTTGGAAAGATATCTTAAGTTATTTGATCGTGAAGATGAAGAAAAACCTGTTAATGCTGAAGAACAAAAGCAAATAGACTCTTTAGTTTCTGCTTCTAAAGAAATACTTCAAAAAGCTCAAAGAGAAACGACTATTAAACGAAAATTTTTGCGGATAAAAGAAAGGGAGTTAATTGAAAACGACATTACAATATCAAGAAAATTGCGGGAGGTCTTAAGTGTGTTAGAAAGAGATGTTATTTTTAATGCAAACCAAGCTCATAAAAAGCACGAAGAAACGCTTGGACGTAGCAAGAACATTATTCTACTTGCTACGGGGGTTGGATTTATTATCATTGTACTTTTTTCAATAATCATATTAAACGATTTTTGGAGGAGTCAGCATTACAGACAAGAGTTAGAAAATGCCAATGCTGTAACCTCGTCACTTTTAAAAAGTAGAGAACAGTTAATATCTATGGTAAGCCATGATTTAAGAACTCCTTTAAGTACTATTTCTGGTTTTAGCGAATTATTGCAAAAATCAACCACCAGTGTAAAAGAGAAAAATTACATAGTACATATTCAAAATGCATCAGTATACATGGGGCAGCTTGTAGGAGATCTTTTAGAGTTTTCTAAATTGGAAAATAGTAAAATAACAATCGAAGCAGTTCCTTTTGACTTGAGGAGAAATATAGAAGAAGTGGCCAATAGTGCTAAAAACCTAGTTCAGAACAAACCAATTTCTGTATATGTTAAACACGATGAAAAAATAAACTCATTAATTGTAAGTGATCCTTTTAGAATAAAACAAATACTATATAATTTAGTAACCAATGCTTGTAAGTTTACAAAGCAAGGTTCTATAACAATACAGAGTAAATTAAGAAAGGTAAAAGAACAAAACTATATAGAAATTAGAGTAATTGATACAGGAGTTGGAATAGATAAGGATAAGCAAGGGAAAGTATTTAAGGAATTTACACAAGTACATGAAAAAGAAAACGGACAACGTGGATTTGGGTTAGGGTTGACTATTTCTAAAAGACTAGCAGAACTTTTGGGAGGTTCCTTATCTCTACAAAGTAGTCTAGGAAAAGGAAGTAGGTTTTCGTTGTTTGTGCCTGTTACTTTAGCTGAAGGAAAATTAAATAAAAATGAAGTAGCCCCCAAAAAAGAAACACTTAACATTCATGCTGTGATAGTAGAAGATGATGCTTCTTTGAGGGCACTTTTGAAAAATGTTTTAGAAGGACTTGGAGTAACAGTAGTATCTTTTGGGAATGCTCAAGAAGCATTAAAAGAAATAGATAATAGTACGTATGATTTGGTTTTGACCGATATACAACTCCCTAAAATGAACGGTATTCATTTTATGGAGACTTTAAAAAAACATAATTCGTATAAAGGGCAGCCAATCATAGCAATGACTGGAAGGACAAATTTACCGGAAAGCGAATATATTAAAAATGGATTTTCAGATGCATTGATTAAACCTTTCCACTCTAAGAGGTTGAAAGAAATTTTACATCGATTTTTTAATGTAACAATACAAGATAATGCTAAGGCTGATTGTCGGATTGATAATAAAAGAACAAATAGTTTTGACATTACTTCCTTGAAAATATTTTTGAATAACGATGAAGTAGAGATAAAAAAAGTACTACAATCTTTTTTAAAAGATACAGAAGAGAATGTGGTGTTGTTAGAGGAGTTTATTAACAAGGACGATTTACAGGGAGTTAGTAATGTTAGCCACAAAATGTTGGGGATGTCCAAGCAGTTAAAAGCGACTAAATTAATCGCTTTTTTAGAAGAGTTTGAGGTTGGTAATAAGGTAAGTACAACTTTATGGAGCAATTTTGAGAAAGAAGTAGCAACATTTTTAACTGAACTAAAAGCTTACCTTAATTAATTTGATGTTCTTTTAGTTTGTTGTATAGGGTTTTTCTAGTGATATTTAAAAGTTTTGCAGCTTTGGTTTTGTTGTTTCCAGCTTCATGCAAAGCTCTAATAATAAGTTTCTTTTCATTTTCTTTGGTAGAAAAATCATTGAATAGGTGATGTTGGTTTTCGCTATTTTTCAGCTCTTCGGGTAAAGCATTTTTTTCTATGATTTCAGTTTGAGATAAAAGAGTGGCTCTTTTGATAACATTGGATAGTTCTCGTAAGTTTCCTGGCCAATTATATTGTTGAAATAAAGCTAGAACTTCCTGAGAAAATCCAGCAATGGATTTGTTGAGCTGTTTGTTCGCTTTTTCTAAAAAGAAGTCTGCATAAAGAATTAAATCATCTTTTCTATCTTTTAAACTAGGAACTTTTATCGAGAACTCATTTAAACGATGATACAAATCTTCTCTAAAATTCCCTTTTTCAACAGCTAATAATAAATCTTCATTGGTAGCGGTAATCAAACGAATGTCTACCATAATTTCTTTACTACTTCCAACAGGTTTAATCTTTCGTTCTTGTAAAGCGCGTAACAATTGTACCTGACTTTCATAGTTTAAGTTTCCAACTTCATCTAAAAAAAGAGTTCCCCCATTTGCAGCTTCAAAATGCCCTATTTTATCATTAATAGCCCCAGTAAACGATCCTTTTTGGTGTCCGAAAAACTCACTTGAAGCAATTTCTTTAGGAATAGCTCCACAGTCTACTGCAATAAAAGGTTTGTCTTTGCGTAAACTTTGGGTATGAATAGTGTTTGCAACAACTTCTTTACCAGTACCGCTTTCTCCTGTAATCAGAACAGACATATCGGTAGGGGCTACTAAATGAATATGTTCGTACAAACTTTTAGAAGCAGCACTTATACCAGAAACAATATTAGAGTTCGTATTAAAGGTTCTTTTATTATCCTTTTTTGTATGAGTAGCTTCTTCAGGTTTAACATCAAGAGCATTGCTAATCACTTCCAAAACTTCATCAGGATTAAAAGGCTTGGAAATATAATCAAAAGCCCCTTGTTTCATTGCCTGTACTGCCGTGGAAACTTCAGCATAACTTGTCATTAAAACAACAGGAATATCACTGTCGGTATTTTTACTCTGTTTCAATAAATCAATACCATTACCATCTGGAAGACGTAAGTCGGTAAAAATTAAATTATAAGAATGTTCTTTTATCAGAGTGAAAGCATTTTTAATAGTATAACTAACCTCTACAGTGTATTGATGTCGCTCTAAAAAATGTTTTAACATATTAGAAAAAGTAACATCATCCTCTACCAATAAAATCTTTTTCATAAAAAATGTTTATTCTAAATTGTTTGTATAATTAAACTCTTTGTAAAAATAAAAAGAGCGTTTTACATGAAAACGCTCTTTCGTCAATAAAATTGAGGAGGGAAATAAAAAAATTACTTTTTCGAATTGTTAACTTCTTTTTCGTCTAATAAGTTACCTTCTTTATCAGTATAAATAGTTTTGCTAGCATTCTCAACGCTAATTTCTAATTTGTACTGCTCTTTTTCGTTTACAAAAGCCTTATTTAAGGTAGCTTTAGGGAAACTTTCCTTAATAGAGTTTACTAATGTTGCTGGCAATTTGTCTAAAGAGATTTCTTGGAATCCATCTGCTACCACCATATGAACAGGAGTACTAGGGAAAATAGTATTGTTTACTGTTGCATAAGTTGAAACACCTGCTAAGATTGCTACTGCTAAGATTAATTTTTTCATGACATGTAAGTTTTTAAGTTATAATTTTTTTGATTGTAATACGACAAGGGAAATTCGTACGAATTATTTTACTTCTTTTTCGTCTAACCAGTTTCCGTCTTTGTCAGCAAAAAGAGTTTTACTTTCATTTTCTACGCTAATTTCTAATTTGTATTGCTCTTTTTCATTTATAAAAGCCTTGCTTAATTTTCCTTTAGGAAAACTTTCCTTTACAGATTGTACCACTGCTGCTGGCAATTTGTCTAAAGAAATTTCTTTAAAGCCATTTTCTATAACCGAGTGAACTGGAGTAATTGTAGAAATAGTGTTGTTTGTTGTAGCGTAAGTTGAAGCTCCTGCTAAAATTGCTGCTGCTAAAATTAAATTTTTCATGATATTAAGTTTTTTTAAGTTACAATTATTTATTGTTTGCTTGATATATTGAAATAAATATGCCATCAATTTTAATTGAGAAGTCTGTGGTTGCTAAGTTGTTGTTTGTTAGTTGTTTATTGTTTTTACGGGGAGCTGATGCTAATTTTTATATGTGTAAAAAGTGTGTAAATGTTTGAGAATACTGTGTAAAAAATACACGATTTGCCTAGAGGAGGGCAATAAATAATTCTGTTATCTTTGAAGAAAATCATCCCTAATGAAATTATTAAAAAAATCGTTAAAAATTGTTTTATTACTTCTAGTATTGGTAAGTGTAGGTGTTTGGCTATTTACAAAAACATTACACCCAACATATAAAGGAGAGTTCGTGTTGGCTGAGATATCAGCTGAAGTTACAGTGTACTATGATGAAGTTGGAGTGCCACACATCAATGCTCAAAACCAACAAGATGCCTATACTGCTTTAGGATATGTACATGCTCAAGACCGATTGTGGCAAATGGAACTCATCAGAAGAATTGCTGCCGGAAGATTAGCTGAAGTTTTTGGAAAAGACCTGGTTAGAGTAGATAAGTTTTTCTCTGGATTAGGAATTGAAGAAGCTGCTGAAAAAACAATTGAAGAATTAGATAAAAATTCAGAAGCCTATAAATTAACAGAAGCCTATTTAAATGGGGTTAATCAGTTTATAGAAGAAGGGGCGACACCTTTAGAATTTTATTTAGTAGGCTTGAACAAAGAAAACTATACAATTAAAGATGTGTATAATGTGTTTGGTTACATGGCGTTTAGCTTTGCGATTGCGCATAAAACAGATCCGCTACTAACAGAAGTAAAAGAGAAATTAGGAGAACCGTATGTAAATGAATTGCTAAACTCGTTCAATGAAAATTTAACACTGAATAAGACAACGAATAAAGAAGCTATTAAAGCAGAAATGTCTGTTGCGGTTAATGAGATTATAGAGCAATTACCAGTTGCACCTTTTATAGGAAGTAATTCTTGGGTAATTGCACCACCCAAAACAAAAAACGGAAAAGTAATTTTTGCTAATGATCCGCATATTGCATACTCTCAGCCTTCGGTTTGGTACCAAAATCATATAAAAACTCCCGATTTTGAAATCTATGGATTCAATTTGGCATTGATGCCTTTCCCGTTGTTAGGACATAATACAAATTATGCTTACGGATTGACCATGTTGGCAAACGATGACTTAAATTTTTATGTAGAACAAAACAATGCTGGAAATTCAATGGAGTATAAAACACCTCAAGGATACCAGAAATATGAGTTGTGGGAGAAGCGTATAAAGGTTAAGGGAGCAAAAGACACAACATATCAAGTAAAAGTGAGTAAACACGGTCCGATTATGAACGGATTGATAGAGCATATCACAGATGAAAGACCTGTGGCGATGAATTGGATTTATACACAATTGCCCAATAAACTGTTGGAAGCATCGTATCAAATGTCACATGCTAGTTCGTTGCAAGATTTTAAAGCAGGAACTGCCAAAATTCATGCGCCAGGATTGAATGTGATGTATGGAGATGCGAAAGGGAATGTAGGTTGGTTTGCTTCAGCAAAATTATATGAACTAAGAGATAGTTTATCTTCTAAAATGTATTTAAATGGAGCTTCTGGTAACGATGAGATTGTAGCGTATCTAGATTTTAAAGAAAACCCTCAGGCAGAGAATCCGAGTTGGAATTATGTGTATTCTGCCAATAATCAACCGGATTCCGTGAGAGGTAAATTGTATCCGGGATATTATCAACCAGAAGACAGAGCAAAAAGAATTGTTGAGTTATTAGAAGCTAAAAATGACTTTACCAAGCAAGATGTAGCAGAAATGATTTACGATGTTACTTCGCCTGTAGTTCCAGAAATAGGAAGAGAATTGTTAGCAAGTGTAGATGAGTCCTCGCTATCTCCTTCGGCTAAAAAAGCATATTGGGTGTTGGAAAAGTGGAATGGAGAATACTTAAAAACAGAAATAGCACCGACGATTTACAATCGATTTTTGTATGAATTTTTAACCGCCACGTATAAAGATGAGTTAGGAGATAGTTTTCAGTTGTTTATTGATACGCAATTACAAGATCAAGTGTTAGCAGAGCAGGTTAAAAGGGAACAATCAGTTTGGTGGGATGATGTTTCAACTACCGATAAAGTTGAAACTAGAAATGAAATAATTACCACAGCGTTTCAAAAAGCCATCACATTTTTACAAAATCAATTAGGAGAGA
Organism: Tenacibaculum sp.; assembly: GCF_048269885.1. Classification (NCBI taxonomy): domain Bacteria; kingdom Pseudomonadati; phylum Bacteroidota; class Flavobacteriia; order Flavobacteriales; family Flavobacteriaceae; genus Tenacibaculum; species Tenacibaculum sp. The sequence continues at coordinate 232,162 of NZ_JBLWTZ010000004.1, forward strand.
ATGTAGATAATTGGACTTGGAATCGCGTAATTTCAGTGGAATACGAACACGCTATTGGTAAAGCGGGAGGCTTATTACGTAAATTTTTTAATGTAGGTCCATTTGAAACTATTGGAGGGAATGAGGTGATTAACAATCAGATTTTTAAGTTGGATAGTACAGGAGTATATAAAATTCACGCAGGACCTTCAACACGTAGAGTTATTGATTTTTCTGATGTAGAAAATAGCATTGCTATTTTACCCACAGGGCAATCGGGGAATGTATTCAGTCCGTATTATAAAGACCAAGCACAAAAATATGTAGATGGTGAGTTTGTAAAAATGCTTCTCAATGAAGCAGCTATAAAGAAGAGTGCAAATAAGTTGGTGTTTTTACCGAAGAAGGAATAATCTAATGTCATTGCGACCAGAGGGAGAAATCTAAGACTACATAAAATGAAAAATGAATTTTAAAAAATAATATGACAACAGGAAAAGGTTATAAATTAAAAACTAATTCTTTTTTTAATTTTGAAGAGCATATAGGTAATTCTGATTTTATTTTTTTATCAGCTCCTTTCGGTTTTGGAAAAACTACTTTTTTAAAAGACTTTATAGAGTCAGTAAGAAGTGAAGAAAAATATAATTTTTTTCATTTATATCCTGTTCATTACGCTGTAAACAAAAATGAAGATGTATTTGAATTAATCAAATATGACTTATTGTTTGAAATATTGAAGAAAGATGATGTTAAGCAGGAAACAAGTATAAATTATAAGGAAGGAGTAAAAGGGATTTTAAAAAAGAATATTGAAACTATCTTGTTAAGTTTTATTGAGAAAATTCCAGAAATAGGAAAGCCTTTAAAAGAAATAATACAAGCTTTTGATAAAGTTGAAAAAGAAATTATAGAGCTATATCAGAAGGAGTTTAAAACCCCAGAAGTAAATAGTTTTATTAGTCGTGTGGAAAATACGAAAGGGAGTGTTTTTGAACATGATATTATTACTACTTATATTAATAATAAATTAAATGAGATAAAGGGAGAGAATGATGAGAAGAAAAATATCTTGATATTAGATGATTTAGACAGGATTGAACCAGAACATATTTTTAGACTTCTAAATGTTTTCTCAGCTAATTTTGATAATTCAGAATACTCAATTAATAAGTTTGGAATAGATAAAGTTATCATCGTTGCTGATTACTATAACATAAAAAGTATATATCATCATAAATATGGCAAAAATTCTGATTTTGAAGGGTATATAAATAAGTTTTATTCAAGTGAAATTTACTTTTTGACTTTTTATGATACTTTAAAAATTTTATTAGAAAAAGATTATCATGTGCGGGAGTCTCCATTTTTTGAGTTTATAGAGTTAAAGGTAAATCTGCTTGTATTGTTGTTTAACAATAAACAGTTAAATTTTAGGCAAATAAATAAATTATCAATAAAAGACTTTAATAGAGGGAGGAGTTTAGATGGTATTATTAATGATCTTGTTAGTTTGTTTAATGGAGATTATAAAGATTTGACTGATGCTCTTAGTAAAGTTTCTGTAGAAAAAGATACAACAATAAAAGAAGTTTTTTGGGAAAAATTATTAAAGTGTTTAATTCTTTTTAGTGAAGAAAATGAAAAAGCGAAAATAAAAAGAGGTGTTTCATTAGTTAGTGAATCAAGCTTTGTTTATAGTTTTCATAATGGAGGTGAAGTCGTCTTTAGTAAAGATAGTAAAGGAAAAATAAATTTAATACTTATAGGTTCTTATTCTAAGTTGAAAGTTTGGAAAGAGTTTTTAAACTATTTGAAAAATAAGTATGAGTAGTTTATAGTTGATTAAACCTCTCTATAAACCTCCTCAAAAGGAATTCTAAAGCGTTCTCCATACACTCCTTCGGGTTTACGAATACCACAAGAAACAATCATATTAATTTCAGCACCAAAAGGGAGTCCCAACATGCGCTTTACACGCCAAGTATCAGAACCTTCCATAGGGCAGGTGTCGTATCCTTCAGCAGCCATTGAGAGCATGAATGTTTGTGCTGCTAACCCACAAGTTTTGTGAGCTACAATGCGCATGTCACTATTGCGAACTTCTCTATAAATAGGTCGAAATACCCCAACAATTAAAAATAGTATATACTTCAACCAACCAAAAATTCCTAAGAAATCAAAATACGTGAAAGGAATCAATTTTCCGTAGTAGTTACGCGCTACTTTTTCTCGACTTCGTTGTTCCGATTTCGGATTGTTTTTTCCAAAAACTTCATCCATAAAAGTTAAGTTAGCTTTGGCTCTTTTACGCCACAAATCTTTACGAGTCACAAAAACCACTAGCTGCTGAGCAGTTTTAGCGGCATTTTGATTAAAGCATAATGGAGCCATTTTTTTTATAATTTCTTTATCAGTGATATGATAAAACTCCCACAGTTGCATGTTGCTACTGGTAGGTGCTAAACTCGCCTGTTCTAAACATTTTTTTACAATAGCAGTGTCTATTGGTTTTTCAGGGTCATAAACTCTTACCGAACGACGATAATTAACTGCTTCTGATACTGTTTTTTCACTCATTTATTATGGTGTCTTGATTCTTGTGTCTACTTGTCTTTTATCTAATAAATTACCCTAGTTTCATTAAGGTTTTTAATTGTTGTAGTTTTCCTTTGTATGGAGCATATCGAGTAGGAACATCTAGCCAAGTTCCGCGAGAAACCACTCCTTTATGATGAGAAAACGTATCAAAAGTTTTTTTTCCGTGATAACTACCTATACCACTTTCTCCCACACCGCCAAAAGGCAATCTGTGATTGGCAAAATGAACCGTGGTGTCGTTTATGGTTCCGCCTCCAAATGAAAAGCGTTGCATCATTTTTTTAGCAAATGAGTTTCGATTGGTAAATACATATAAAGCCAAAGGTTTGTCGTATTTAGCAGTGATTTTTTCAATATCTACTTCGTTTTCGTAAGAAATTAGCGGGAAAATTGGTCCGAAAATTTCCCCTTTCATGACTTCACTATCCAAACTCGGTTCATCAATTAAGGTAGGAGCAATATAGCAATTATCTCTATCGGTTTGTCCGCCAATTACACAGTTTTCATTTTCTAGCATCAAAGCTAAGCGGTCAAAGTTTTTAGTATTTACTATGCGTGAGAAATCAGGAGAGTTTTGAGGATTTTCCCCGTAAGCTCTAAAAATTTCTTCTTTAAACTGTTGTATAAATTGTTCTTTAACCGAAGTGTGAATTAGTAAATAATCAGGAGCAATACAAGTTTGACCTCCGTTGATAAACTTCCCCCAAACCAAACGTTTTGCGGTCAATTTAATATTGGCTGTTTCATCAACAATACACGGACTTTTTCCTCCTAGCTCTAAGGTAACTGGGGTTAAATAATTAGCTGCAGCTTTGGCTACTATTTTACCTACAGGAACACTACCTGTAAAGAAAATATAATCCCAACGTTGTGCCAGCAACTCTGTCGAGACATCGACACCACCTTCAACTACAGCAACATGATTTTTATCAAAAACAGTTTCAATAATTTCTTGGGTAATTTTACTCGTATGAGGTGTCAACTCCGAAGGTTTTAAAACAACCGTATTTCCTGCGGCAACAGCGCCTAATAAAGGGGCAAAAGCTAGTTGATATGGGTAGTTCCAAGGGGCAATGATAAGTACAGTTCCATAAGGTTCTTTGTACATTTTTGCAGAAGAAGGAAAATTTAGTAACGATGGTAACACACGTTGAGGTTTGCTCCATGAATGAATGTTTTTTATCGCCATTTTTAATTCGGCTAGCACAATAGAAGTTTCGGTCATTACTGCTTCGTATTCCGGTTTTTTAAAGTCATCATGTAGTGCTTTTACGATGTCTTTTTCTCTTGTAATAAGCTCTTTTTGTAATCTTTTTAAGGCACTTTTCCTAAAGGAAATATCTTTGGTTTGTTGCGTAGCAAAATAGTTTTTTTGAGACTGAACCAATTCGGGAATATTCATAAGCTATAGGTCTTGTATTTTTTTATTCATTATCGAAAACCATAATGGAGGAACCAAGGCTACTAGCATCATACCTGGGTATCCTGTTGGCATTTGCGGACTTTCAGGCAGGGATTTTAAGAGCTGGTAATGTTTACTTCCGTTATAGTGATGGTCTGAGTGACGAGATAAATTAAACAACATTAACATGCCAATTCTGTGATCAGAATTCCATGAATGTGTTCTTTTTACACGTTCGTAACGACCTTTTTCGTTTTGTTTACGTAGTAGTCCGTAATGTTCTATATAGTTTACAGTTTCTAGTAATAAAATTCCAAAAACAGCAGCAGCAATAAAAGCCAAAAAAGCTTTTAATCCAAATAAAAAGAAAATCCCTACCAACAACAGTATGTTGCAAAATGTATAGATAAGCATTCTATTTTGTAGGTGAAACCAACTTCTTTTAGCGTTTTTTAAACGTGTGTTTTCTGTCTCCCAAGCTTGGTAATAACTTTGAAAATGAGAACGAATCCAGAAAAGATATACTACTTCATTTTTTCTGGCAGTTGCGGCATCTTTTGGAGTAGCCACATTCAAATGATGCCCTGCATTATGGTAGGGTAAAAAGTGAGTATCTAACGAGGTTAATAATAAGACTTCTCCTAAAAGTTCATCAAAACGATTGTTACGATGCCCTAATTCATGTCCAACATTAATACCAATAACGCCACATAGCAAGCCCATAGCTGAGATTCTTCCTATATATTCTAAGGTAGTTAATTGTGCATCTTTCATCATCCATAAAAACCACCCTAGGAAAACTAATTGGACAGGTACTGTTGCGTATAAAATATAAGTGTAAAGCTTGTTTTGTTTTTCTTGCTCTTCTTGTTCTTTGTTAAAATTATTTTTATCCGGTTTAAAAAGTAGTTCAAGAAGAGGAACTAATCCGAAGAAAACAAGTAGAGGTAAGAGTGTTAGCCAACCCAAATTTGTAAACGAAATGTACACAGTGATTGGAAGTGTTAAAATTGCTAAAAATTTAAGAGCTTTCATCTTGTTTGTAATTTGTCTAAATATACAAATTACAAACAAGCATCCCAAACGGGATCAGAAGGAGTTGGGGCAGTGATTTTAATAAGTTCTTTACTAACTGGATGCGTAAATTTTATTTTTCGAGCATGTAAATGAATGCTTCCATCTTTATTACTTCTTTTAGCGCCATACTTTAAATCGCCTTTGATAATAGCGCCAATATTAGAGAGTTGTACACGAATTTGATGATGACGGCCTGTTTCTAAGTCAACTTCAAGTAACGAATAGTTATCTAATTTTTTAAGTGTTTTGTAGTGAAGTATGGCTTTTTTACTTCCGTTAACTTCTTTAGTATAAGCAGTAGATTTGTTGTTTTTTGGATTCTTTTTTAAATAATTGGTTAAAGTGTCAGCAGCTTTTTTAGGTTGTTGTTGAACTACTGCCCAGTAGGTTTTTTTTATGGTTTTGTCACGTAACATTTTGTTTAGTCGTTCTAAAGCTTTTGAAGTACGCGCGTAGATGACAATCCCCGTAGTAGGACGGTCTAATCGGTGAACGGTTCCTAAAAATACGTTTCCGGGTTTGTTGTATTTATCTTTAATGTATTCTTTAACAACATCTAAAAGTGGTTTGTCGCCTGTTTTGTCTCCTTGTACGATGTCGCCAGCACGTTTGTTAACCACAATGATGTGGTTGTCTTCGTGTAAAACTTGTAAGTTTTCTTTAGTAGAGTGCATGTTTTAAAGTGCCCTGAACGTAGCTGAAAGGTTATTTGAAATTCTCCGCTACATCTTCGTTAACTTGATCGATAAAATTTAAAAATTCATCGCGTCCCATTCCTGTAGAAGACGAGGTAACAAAAGAAATTGGTAACTCCTCCCAATAATTTAATAACTTCTTTTTGTAAGCGGTAATTTGCTTGTTGAGTTTAGAACTTCCTAGTTTATCAGCTTTGGTAAAAACAATACAAAAAGGAATGCGGTTTTCACCTAAAAACTGCATGAATTCCAAATCTATTTTCTGTGGATCGTGACGAGAATCAATTAAAACAAAGGTGCAAACTAACTGTTCGCGTTCTTTGAAATAGTTCTCAATAAAAAATTGAAAAATTTGACGTTTCTTTTTAGAAACCTTCGCGTAACCATATCCAGGAAGATCTACCAAAAACCATTCATCGTTAATTTTAAAATGATTAATAAGTTGTGTTTTTCCTGGTTTACCAGAGGTTTTTGCTAAATCTTTGCGCTCCATTAGCATGTTGATTAACGAAGATTTACCAACGTTAGAGCGTCCAATAAAAGCATACTCAGGTATGCTGTCTTTAGGAGCTTTGGTAACATTACTGTTACTCATTACAAATTCAGCAGATTTTATTTTCATACTATAAATAAGCTAGTTTAGCTGTTATATTTCGCGTTTAGAAAGCCAGCCTTCTAAAATTTCATTAAACTCATCTGGTGTTTCCATCATGGCTGCATGTCCGCATTTGTCAATCCAGAACAAATCAGCATCAGGTAAAAGTTTTTTGAAATCTTCGGCAACTTCTGGAGGCGTAACGCTGTCTTGTTTTCCCCAAATTAAACAAGTAGGCTGTTTCATGTTGGGTAAGTCTTTAGCCATATTATGACGAATGGCGCTTTTAGCAATGGCTAAAGTTCTAATCAAGGTGTTTCGGTCGTTAATAACGTCGTATACCTGATCAACAAGTTCGTCTGTAGCAATGGCCTTATCGTAAAAAACATCTTGTGCTTTTTTTCTAACAAACTCTTTGTCACCTCTCTTTGGGTAGCTGTCTCCCATAGAATTTTCGTACAGTCCTGAACTACCTGTTAAAACCAATGCTTTAACATCTTCAGAATAATGTTTTGTATAGTATAAAGCGATGTGTCCGCCTAAAGAATTCCCTAGTAAAGTAACGTTTTTAAGTCCTTTGTACTCTATGAAATCATGTAAAAATTTGGCCAAATTTTTTACGTTGGTTTTAAGGAGAGGTAAGGTGTATAAAGGTAATTCTGGAATAAAAACTTGATATCCTTTTTGTGAAAGATGATTAAAAGTGGAGTCAAAATTACTTAAAGCGCCCATGAGTCCATGAAGGATGATAATCGGGCTTCCTTCTCCTGCTTCTGCGTATGTAAATTTGTCTTCTTTCTTTAAAAATTCAGTCATTATGTTTCTGATTTGACTTAACCACAAATGTAGTTCTTTTTTATCACTTTTTCATTTTTATTATTTCGTGTATAGCGCTAGTTTGGAAGTTCTTTAGTATCAGTTTTTTAGCTTAAAAACTAAAACTTATTAACAATGTGGTAAAAAGTGGTAAAAAGTGGTAAATATTTTTTATTTTTGATGCAAACTATAGTTTCTTTACGTGGTAAATTTAATTGGAACATACGAGTGTAAGGTGGATGCTAAAGGAAGGTTGATGATGTCGTCAGCGTTCAAGAAGCAGTTGTCTTCTGTGTTGCAAGATGGTTTTGTGATTAAACGCTCTGTGTTTCAGTCTTGTTTGGAGTTGTATCCAATGCAAGAGTGGAATTTGATGATGGCAAAAATCAATAAACTAAATCGATTTGTAAAGAAAAACAATGATTTTATCAGGAGGTTTACAGCTGGTGTGAAAATGGTGGATGTAGATGCTTCAGGGAGGATATTGATTCCGAAAGATTTATGTCAGTTTGCAGGAATTGAAAAGCAGGTGGTGCTTTCTTCTGCGGTGAATATTATTGAGATTTGGGATAAGGATAAGTACGAAAAAGTAATTGATGATGCTGTTGTTGATTTTGCGGATTTAGCAGAAGAGGTAATGGGTAATACGGAAGCAGATGAGTTATCATAATCCAGTTTTGTTGAAAGAAAGTGTAGATGCACTTAATATAAAGGAAGACGGAGTGTATGTGGATGTCACCTTTGGAGGGGGAGGGCATTCTAGAGAAATATTGAGTCGATTGGGAGAGAGAGGAAGGTTGTTTGCTTTTGATCAAGATCCAGATGCGCAACAAAATAAAATTGACGACCCGCGTTTTGTGTTGATTGGCGAAAATTTTCGATTTATATCGAGGTTTTTACGTTTTTATGGAGTGAGGAAAGTAGACGGGATATTAGCTGATTTGGGTGTGTCTTCACATCAGTTTGATGAGGCGGAAAGAGGGTTTTCTACTCGTTTTGATGCAGATTTAGATATGCGAATGGATCAAAAGTCTGAATTGTCTGGTAGAAAAATAATCAATACCTACAGTGAAGAGCAGTTGGCAGATGTGTTGTTTTTGTATGGGGAGCTGCGAAATGCAAGAGCCTTGGCGAAAACTATTGTGGAGGCGAGAGTTGATAGGGAGGTTAAAACAAGCTTTGAGTTGAAAGAAGTGTTGCAGCGATTTCTTCCAAAGGCGAAAGAGCATAAAATATTAGCGCAAATTTTTCAAGCAATACGAATAGAGGTAAATCAGGAGTTGGAAGTGTTGAAAGAATTTTTGGAGCAGATTCCAGAGTTGTTGAGAGAAGAGGGAAGGTTGAGTGTGATTTCATATCACTCGTTAGAGGATAGATTGGTGAAGCGGTTTATAAGAACGGGGTTGTTTAGTGGTGAGCCTGAAAAGGATTTTTATGGAAACACTAGTGAGCCACTTAAAAAGGTTGGTAAAATGATTGTGCCAACAAAAGAAGAAATAAAAGAGAATAACAGGGCGCGTAGTGCAAAACTAAGAATAGCAACATTAAAGTAATGTCTAAAGTAAGAAAGAATATATACGATCTTTTGAGAGGGAGTTTTCTTACCGATGAAAGTTCATTTAAAAACTGGCGGATTTTAATTTTTGTGGTGGTGTTGTTATTAATCATGATTTATAGTTCGCACAGTGCAGATGCTAAGGTGGTGCAAATAGCAGCGCTTAATAAGAAGAAAAGAGAGTTGCGGGCTGAAGATGTGGACACGAGTACTGAACTCATGCGAATGAAATTAGAAAGCAGTATTCGAGATAAAGTAAAAAATAAAGGGTTGTACCCTGCAAAAAAACCACCCCAAAAAATAAAAGTAACATATAATAAAGAGTAATATAAAATGGTAGTAAAAAAAGGCATATTAAACAAGCTCTACGTGGTTGTTGTTTTAATGACGCTTTTCTTTGTAGTTATCATTTTTAGACTTTTTAAACTTCAGTATGTAGAAGGAGACAGGTATAGAAAGCTTTCCGAAGAAAAAACAGTTAAAAACGATACTATTTTTGCAAATAGGGGTAATGTGTATGCAGCAGATGGGAATTTGTTGGCAACATCAATGTCAAAATTTACCATCCGTATGGATGTGGTAGCGGTAGATTCAGAAGTTTTTGAAAAGAATATTCGTGGACTTTCAGAAGCACTTTCTGGATTGTTAGGAAAACCAGCGGGGTACTATCAAAAGAAATTGCGGGATGCTAAAAAACGTAAAAACCGTTATTTGTTAATTGCGCGTAATGTGGGGTATAATGATTATGTGAAAATGAAGGGCTTTCCTATTTTTAATAGAGGGGTGTATAGAGGTGGTTTTATAGCGGAACAAAAAACAGTGCGAGTGCATCCTATAGGGAAAATAGCAGAACGTACTATTGGATATGATGATTATAGAGGGGGAGCAGGAATTGAAGGAGCTTTTGCAGATTATATGGATGGAGAAAATGGGTGGCGTTTAAAACAAAAAATAGCGAAAGGACAATGGAAGCCCATTAATGATGTAAATGAAAAAGAGCCGATAGATGGTAGTGATATAATTACTACAATAGATGTAAATATTCAGGATATTACACACCATGCCCTGTTGAGACAGATGGAATATTTTGAAGCAGATCATGGTTGTGCTGTAGTGATGGAGGTGGAAACAGGAGAAATTAAAGCGATTTCTAATTTGGGAAGAACCTCTAAGGGAAGGTATTACGAAAAAAGAAATTATGCGGTTTGGGAAAGTCACGAGCCAGGGTCTACTTTTAAGTTGGCCAGCTTAATGGTGGCTTTAGAAGATAAGGTTGCAGATACTTCAACTGTGGTAGATTGTGAAAAAGGAAGAATTTACATAAATAACCGTAAAGTAGAAGATAGTAAAAGAGGAGGGTACGGTAAAATTTCTTTGGGAAGAGTGTTTGAAGTTTCTTCAAACGTTGGAATAGTAAAGACCATACAAAAACACTACGATAAGAATCCTAAAAAATTCACAGATAGAATCAAATCTTTTGGATTAGATCAATTAACAGGGGTAAAGATAAAAGGAGAAGGAAAGCCATACATACCACAACCGTCTGAGAAAAGTTGGAGTCCAATTTCATTAGAATGGATGGCTTGGGGGTATGGAGTTTCTCTTACGCCATTGCAAACATTGGCATTTTATAATGCAGTAGCAAATAATGGAAAGTTGGTAAAACCCTACTTTGTTAAAGAGTTGAGAGTTGGAGGAAAGGTGGAGCAAAGTTTTGGAACAGAGGTGGTGAAAGAAAAAATAGCATCACAAGAAACTTTAAATAAGGTTCGAAAAGTGATGGAGAATACTATCAAATACGGAACAGGTAAAGGGATTTATTCACCAAACTTTTCTATGGCAGGAAAAACAGGGACGGCAAAAAAATACATTCCAAGAACTAAGAATGCTAAAGGAGAGTATGAAGGAGGGTATTACTCAAACCAAAAATATGTAGCTTCTTTTGCAGGATTTTTTCCTGCTGATGAACCTAAGTATTCTTGTATTGTGGTGGTTCATAGCCCTAATAAAGAAAAAGGATATTACGGAGCTACGGTTGCAGCACCCATATTTAAAGAAATAGCTCAAAAAATATATACTTCAACAGCAATTAATAATCAATTTGTTTCTGATGAAATTTCAGAGGAAGCTCTAGATAATGAATATCAAGAGTACTATCAAAAATTAAGGAAGTATAAAACGATTATGCCCAAAGTGATTGGTATGAGTGGAATGGATGCAGTTGCGTTGTTAGAGAATATGGGATTGAAAGTTAAATTTTCAGGAGTAGGAAAAGTAACAGAACAATCTGTAGAAAGAGGAGAGAAAGTCTCAAAAAGTACAACGATATATTTAAAATTATCATAGTTGAAGAAATTAAAAAACATATTATATAAGGTAGCTGTAAAAGAAGTTTACGGAAATACAGATATTGATATAAACAGTATTCAGTTTGATAGTAGACAGGTGCAGAAAGGTGATGTTTTTGTTGCTCAAAAAGGAGTGACAGTAGATGGGCATCAGTTTATAGCGAAAGCTATATCATTAGGTGCAAAGACCGTTATTTGTGAGTCTTTACCAGAAGGTAAAAATGAAGAGGTTACCTATATTAAAGTAGAAGATTCTAATGCTGCATTAGCAATAATAGCAGCAAATTATTATAACAACCCATCAAAAAGCTTGCAGTTAGTAGGAGTAACAGGAACAAATGGTAAGACTACAATTGCAAGCTTATTGTATCAACTGTTTAAAAAAGCAGGATATAAAGTAGGGTTGTTGTCAACTGTGCGAATAATGGTTGATGAAGAAGAATATAAAGCAACACATACAACACCAAACTCAGTAGCGATAAATAGCTATTTATCAAAAATGGTAGAGGCTGGAGTTGATTATTGTTTTATGGAGGTGAGCTCTCATGGAATTCATCAAAAACGTACGGAAGGATTGGAGTTTGCAGGAGGAGTGTTTACAAACTTATCGCATGATCATTTAGATTATCATGAAACATTTGCAGAGTATCGTGATGTTAAAAAATCGTTTTTTGATGCACTGCCAAAGTCAGCATTTGCTTTAGTAAATATTGATGATAAGAACGGACAAATAATGTTGCAAAACACCAAGGCGAATAAACAAACCTATGCGCTTAAAACAATTGGAGACTTTAAGGCAAAAGTGTTAGAAAAACGCCTTTCGGGAACCTTATTGATAATCAATGGAGTGGAGGTTTGGACGAAGTTAATAGGGGAGTTTAATGCGTATAATTTGTTGGCTATTTATGGAGTAGCAGAGTTGTTAGGACTTGAAAAAATAGAAATTTTACGTATCGTAAGTGAGTTAGAAAGTGTGAGTGGAAGATTTCAATACACAGTTTCTGACGAGGGAGTTACTGCAATCGTAGATTACGCACATACACCAGATGCACTAAAAAATGTATTACAAACTATTAATGACATCCGAACAGGAAATGAAACCGTGATTACAGTTGTAGGTTGCGGTGGAGATAGAGATACAACAAAGCGTCCAAAAATGGCATTCATTGCTTCTCAGTTGAGTAACCAAGTTATTTTTACTTCCGATAATCCTAGAACAGAAGATCCGCAATCGATAATTGATGAAATGGAAACAGGAGTTGCGGCAGAAAATTATAAAAAAACACTATCAATAGTAGATAGAAGACAGGCCATAAAAACAGCCTGTAAGTTAGCAGTTTCAGGAGATATTGTACTCATTGCAGGAAAAGGACATGAAAGCTACCAGGAAATAAATGGTGTTAGGCATCATTTTGATGATTTAGAAGAAGTAACCAACTATTTTAATCAACTAAAAAAAGACTAACGAATGCTGTATTATTTATTTCAATATTTAGAAAGTGAATTTAGCTTAACAGGTGCAAGTGTGTTTCAATTCATTACATTTCGATCTGCAATGGCGTTCATACTGTCTCTGTTGATTTCAACCATTTTTGGTAAAAAAATCATCAATTACTTAAGAAGACAACAAGTAGGAGAAACCGTAAGAGATTTAGGTTTAGATGGACAGGTTCAAAAAGCAGGAACCCCTACAATGGGAGGGGTAATTATAATCCTCGCAACACTAATTCCAGTGTTGCTCTTAGCGAAGCTAGAAAATATATACATTATCATTTTATTAATAACCACTGTTTGGATGGGATTTATTGGTTTTACCGATGATTACATTAAAGTATTTAAAAAAGATAAAGCGGGGTTAAAAGGAAAATTCAAAGTTTTAGGGCAAGTAGGATTAGGGATAATCGTAGGTTCTATGCTGTATTTTCATCAAGATGTAACTATTAAAGAACAGTTGCCAGTCTCAGAGCAAGTTGTACAGGCAGATGGTAAAAAGAAGGTGTTTGGAGATGCACATAAATCGACAAAAACAACAGTTCCTTTTTTAAAAAATAACGAGTTAGATTATGCAAAAGCATTAAGCTTCTTGGGAGATGGTTATGAAAAATACGGATGGATAGTTTTCATTTTTGTTACCGTTTTTATCGTTACTGGAGTTTCTAATGGTGCGAATTTAACAGATGGTATTGATGGGTTAGCAGCAGGATCATCAGCAATTATGGTGATAACGCTGGCAATTTTTGCGTGGGTATCTGGTAACATCATTTTTGCAGATTATTTAGATGTAATGTACATCCCAAAATCTGGAGAAATGACCGTATTCATCTTAGCGTTTGCAGGAGCATTGATAGGGTTTTTGTGGTACAATACCTATCCGGCTCAAGTGTTTATGGGAGATACTGGAAGTTTAACTATTGGTGGAATTATAGCGGTAATAGCAATTACTATAAGAAAAGAATTGTTGCTGCCAGTTTTAGCAGGAATATTTGTGATTGAGAATTTGTCGGTAATACTACAAGTTTCTTGGTTTAAGTATACAAAGAAGAAGTTTGGAGAGGGACGGCGAATTTTTAAAATGTCTCCGCTACATCATCATTATCAAAAATTAAACTATCACGAAAGTAAAATTGTAGTACGCTTTTGGATTGTAGGAATTTTATTAGCGGTATTTACCATAGTAACATTGAAGTTGAGATAAAAGCCCACCCTAACCCTCCCAAAGGGAGGGAGTGAAAAATAAAGATAAAGAGATTAAAAGAGAACAGAAAGTGAGTAAGCAAGAAAAAAGAGGTGATGAGGATGTTTTCCCTTTGGGGACTAAAGGGCTTTTGGTTGTGCTTGGGGGAGGAGAAAGTGGTGTAGGAACAGCGCTTTTAGGAAAACAAAAGGGATATGAAGTTTTTGTTTCAGATAAAGGAAATATAGCAGAACGGTATAAAAAAGTTCTTTTACATAATTCAATCGATTTTGAAGAAAATCAGCATACAGAAGATAAAATTTTAAATGCTGACGTGGTGATGAAAAGCCCTGGAATTCCAGAGAAAGTAGCATTGGTTCAAAAGCTGATTTCTCAAGGGGTAAAAGTGATTTCAGAAATTGAATTCGCTGCTCAGTATACAGAGGCAACCATTGTGGGAGTTACAGGCTCAAATGGTAAGACAACCACGACCATGCTAATACATTATGTGTTAAAAAAAGCAGGTTTAAATGTAGGAGTTGGAGGAAATATAGGTGATAGTTTTGCCAAACAAGTGGTTGATGATAAGTATGACGAATATGTGTTGGAATTAAGTAGTTTTCAGCTAGATGGAATTGAAAAATTTAGACCTCATATTGCAATAATTACCAATATAACACCAGATCATTTAGATCGATATGAATACGAATTTGATAAGTATATAAACTCAAAATTCAGAATTACAAAAAATCAAACAAAAGATGATTTTTTAATATATGATGCCGATGATGAAGCAATTCAAAATTGGTTAAAAAATAATAAAACAGAAGCAACGCTAGTACCATTTTCAATGGAAAAAGAATTAGAGTACGGAGCTTTTTTAAGACAAGACACGATACTAATGAAATTTAATACAGAAGAAAAATTAATGAAAGTTTCTGAACTAACATTACAAGGAAAGCACAATACTAAAAATGCAATGGCTACATCAATGGCTGCGAGGTTGTTGAAAGTAAGAAAAGAAACAATTGCAGAAAGTTTGTCTGATTTTGAAGGGGTAGAACATCGGTTAGAAAAAGTGCAAAAAATAAACGGAATTGAATTTATTAACGATAGCAAAGCTACCAATGTCAATGCAGCTTTTTATGCATTAGAATGTATGGACAATCCAACAGTTTGGATTGTAGGTGGAGTTGATAAAGGAAATGATTATACCGATTTATTGCCTTTGGTAAGAGAAAAGGTAAAAGCCATAGTTTGTTTAGGTTTAGATAATCAAAAGATCATAGATACTTTTGCAAATGTAGTAGACGTGATGGTAGAAACAGCAGGAGCTGAAGAGGCTGTTAAAGTAGCGTATAAAATAGCACAAAAAGGAGATACAGTATTATTATCACCAGCATGTGCAAGCTTCGATTTGTTTGAGAACTATGAAGATAGAGGAGAAAAATTTAAAGAAGCCGTAAGAAATATATAAAGCACACTAAAGATTGATGAAAAACATCTTTCGACATATAAAAGGAGATCGCGCTATTTGGGCTATCGTTGCAGTATTGGCAATATTTTCGTTTATGCCAATATATAGTGCGAGTACCAATTTAGTGTATGTAGTTGGTAACGGGTCTACCTTAGGCCATTTGGTAAAACACATTGTGTTATTAATTACAGGATTTGCAGTTATTTATGGAGTACATAAAATTCCGTATAGGTATTTTAGTGGAGGTTCTGTTTTAATGTTGCCTGTTGTTGTTTTGTTGTTGGTTTTTACTTTAGCACAAGGAACCACTATAGGAGGAGCCAATGCAAGTAGATGGATTCGCATTCCATTTGTAGGTATTGGATTTCAAACCTCTACATTGGCAGGTTTGGTGTTAATGGTATATGTTGCGCGTTACTTGGCAAAAAATAAAGAAAAAGTAATTTCTTTTAAGGAAAGCTTATTGCAGTTATGGCTACCAGTTGGTTTAGTATTGGTATTAATACTTCCAGCAAACTTCTCAACCACAGCCATGGTGTTCTTTATGATTTTAATGGTGTCGTTCATTGGAGGGTATCCATTAAAATATATAGGATACATATTAGGAATAGGACTTTTTGCTTTTCTATTTTTCATCTTAGTAGCTAAGGCATTTCCAGATGCAATGCCCAACCGTGTAAACACCTGGAAAAGTAGAATTGAAAGTTTCTCTCAACCAGACGGTGAAGAAGATTATCAGGTAGAAAAAGCTAAAATTGCAATAGCAACAGGAGGAGTAATTGGAAAAGGACCAGGGAAAAGTGTGCAGAAAAATTTTTTACCACAATCTTCATCCGATTTTATCTATGCGATTATTGTTGAAGAATATGGTTTTGCAGGAGCAATAGTGGTCATATTTATTTATTTCTTATTGCTTTTTAGAATTTTAATAACTGCCAAAAAAGCGACTACCATATTTGCAACTTTATTAGTTGTGGGGGTGGGAATTCCCATTGTTTTTCAAGCGATGATTAACATGGCAGTAGCAGTGAATATTTTACCAGTAACAGGACAAACACTCCCGCTAATTAGTAGTGGAGGTACCTCTATTTGGATGACCTGTTTCGCATTAGGAATGATTTTAAGTGTAAGCGCTTCTAAAAACGAAACTGAAGAAACAATTTTAGATGATAACCCTTTAGATATTTTACATGAAACACTTGACTAAGAATATAGATTTATGGGGTGAGGTTATTATGAGTGTTACATACAACCATAATATTAAAATAAAAGAAATTGTATGAAACAATCGATTAATATCATAATAAGCGGTGGAGGTACAGGAGGTCATATTTATCCTGCAATAGCAATTGCTAACGAAATAAAAGTTCGTTACCCAGAGGCTAATATTTTGTTTGTTGGTGCAAAAGATAAGATGGAAATGGAAAAAGTTCCACAAGCAGGATATGAAATTAAAGGACTGTGGATTTCAGGGATTCAAAGAGAGTTGACCTTAAAAAATTTAATGTTTCCTGTTAAACTAATAAGCAGCTTATGGAAAGCCTATCGAATTATACGAAAATTTAAACCTGATGTTGCTGTTGGAACAGGAGGCTTTGCTAGTGGGCCAACATTGTTAGTTGCTAATAGAAAGGGGATACCAACCTTAATTCAAGAACAAAATTCGTACCCAGGAATAACGAATAGATTGTTAGGAAAAAAAACACAAAAAATATGTGTTGCGTACGATAATTTAGAACGCTTTTTCCCTGAAGATAAAATTATAAAAACAGGAAATCCAGTTCGTCAAGATTTGCTATTTATTCATACAAAAATAGAAGAAGGAAAAGAGTTTTTTGAATTAGACACCTCAAAAAAAACAATTTTAATATTAGGAGGAAGCCTCGGTGCCCGTAAGATAAATCAGTTAGTTGAAGCAAATTTAGAGTTCTTTAAAAAACAAGAAGTTCAATTAATATGGCAATGTGGTAAATTGTATTATGAGGAGTATAAAAAGTATGATGAGCTAGAAAATGTTCAGGTACATCAGTTTCTGAATAGAATGGATTTGGCCTACGCTGCCGCAGATTTTATCGTGTCGAGAGCAGGAGCAAGTTCGGTATCGGAATTATGCATTGTAGGAAAACCCACTATTTTTATTCCATCACCAAATGTGGCAGAAGATCATCAAACAAAAAATGCAAAGTCGATAGCCAACAAGCACGGAGCTTTAGTCGTTAAAGAGAGTGAATTAGATACTTTTCCTGTCGTATTAGAAACATTGCTAAAAGACAAAGGGAAGCAAGAAAGTTTAAGTGAAAATATTAATGAACTGGCATTGCCAAATGCAACCAGTCATATCGTTAACGAAATAGAAAAATTAATTAGTTAGTGAATTTAAAAACGATACATAACGTTTATTTTATAGGTATTGGCGGAATAGGAATGAGTGCTATAGCTCGCTACTTTTCTGTTAATGGGAAGTTGGTTGCAGGCTACGATAAAACACCAACACCTGTTACTAAGAGTTTAGAAGAAATAGGAATTGAAATCCATTTTGAAGATGCTGTCAAGAACATTCCAATTTCTTTTTTAGATAAAGAAAAAACATTGGTAGTGTTTACCCCGGCAGTTCCTAAAAATCACTCACAATTAAATTATTTTGAAGAGAACGGATATACCGTTTTGAAAAGAGCAGAAGTGCTAGGAGAAATTACCAAAAACACTTTTTGTTTGGCGGTAGCAGGAACGCATGGAAAAACAACAACCTCTTCAATTTTAGGGCACATTATGCAACCTGAAAAAGCTACGTCGTTTTTAGGAGGCATTGCAGAAAACTACAATTCAAATTTAATTTTAGGAGGTGATGAAGTTTCAGTTGTTGAGGCTGATGAGTTTGATCGTTCGTTTTTAAAATTATCACCTAATATAGCCTGTGTAACCTCTATGGATGCAGATCATTTAGATATCTATGGAGAAAATGAATTGTTACAGCAATCATTTAGAGATTTTGCAGGTAAAGTTTCTGATACCTTGATTGTAGCAAAAGGATTGCCATTAGAAGGGTTAACATATGCCGTTGATGAGGAAGCAGACTACAAAGCCTATAATGTAAAAATAGAAGAAGGTAAATATGTTTTTGATGTAAAAACACCAACATCAGAAATTAAAAATATAGCATTTCATTTACCAGGAAACCATAATATGATGAATGCTTTAGCAGCATTAGCTATTGCAGATGTTTATGGAGTGTCATTAGAAAAAATTAAAAAACAGCTAGGAACTTTTAAAGGGGTACAGCGTAGATTTTCTTATAAAATAAAAACAGAAGATGTAGTATTGATTGACGATTATGCGCATCATCCAACTGAGATAAAAGCGGTAGTGCAATCTGTTAGAGAAATGTATCCAAAAGAACAAGTGTTGGCTGTGTTTCAACCACACTTATTTAGTAGAACTAGAGACTTTGTAGACGATTTTGCTGAAGCATTATCATTGTTCGACGAAGTACTATTATTAGATATTTATCCAGCTAGAGAATTGCCAATAAAAGGAGTTACTTCTAATTGGTTATTAGAAAAAATAACCATTGATACTAAAAAGGTAGTGTCTAAGGAAAAATTAAGTGACGAAATTGTAAAATCAGCATCAAAAATAGTGGCAATGTTAGGAGCAGGAGATATTGGTTTGTTAGTGGATGAAGTAAAAAATAAACTAGAAGAAAAGCACAAAAAATAGAATGAAAAAATTAGCAACATATCTGTCTTTTTTCTTGCTGTTGATGTTTTTGGTGTTTTTATATGGTTTTACAACCAGTAGAAATGGAGCAAAAAAGGTACAAAATACCGTGGTGGAGTTTGCTGCTGGTGACAATAACTTTTTGACACACAGTATGGTTGATAAATTGTTAATACAAAATAATGAATTTGTTAAAAACCAACCAAAAAGATTGGTAGATTTACACTTTCTAGAGGCTAATGTTTCGGCGAATCCGTATGTTGAAAAAACAGCTGTGTTTTTAACTGTAGATGGGGTGTTAAAAACTACCATAAAACAACGAACACCGATAGCTCGAATTGTTGATAAAGATAACTCTTTTTATGTTGATAAGTATGGGGTGAAAATTCCGTTATCAACAAATTTTTCGGCAAGAGTACCATTAGTTTTAGGAGTAAGGGAGCCAGAAGAAATCAACGAATTAACAACGTTAATAAAGACCATAAATAGCAACAGTTTTTTCGCTAAAGAAATTATTGCTATTCAAAGAGACGCCCAAAACGAATACATATTTACAGTTCGTAGTGGTGATTATAAGATAATTTTTGGAGAGTTAACAGATGCATCAATGAAGTTTAAAAAGCTAACAGCTTTTTACAACAAAGCATTTACAGACAAAACCATTAATAACTATAAAGCGATAAATGTAAAATACCACAACCAAGTTGTGTGCACAAAACAAAATCAAGATGGAAAACAATAAAATTGCAGTTGGTTTAGATATTGGTACAACCAAGATTGTTGCCATGATTGGTCGTAAAAACGAATACGGTAAGCTTGAAGTTTTAGGTATTGGTAAAGCGAAAAGTTTAGGTGTAAAACGTGGGGTAGTTAATAACATTACGCAAACCATACAATCTATTCAGCAAGCAGCTGAAGAAGCAGAAAGTATTTCAGGATATAAGATAGAAAATGTTGTAGTAGGTATTGCTGGTCAGCACATACGCAGCTTACATCATAGCGACTATATAACAAGAGAAAAGTCTGAAGAAGTAATAGATGCAACGGATATAGAAAACTTAGTAAGCCAGGTACATAAACTGGTTATGTTGCCTGGAGAAGAAATTATTCATGTATTACCACAAGAGTTTAAAGTAGATAGTCAACCAGATATAAAAGAGCCCATCGGAATGTATGGTGGAAGGTTAGAAGCTAACTTTCACGTAGTCGTAGGTCAAGTATCTTCTATTCGAAACGTAGGCAGGTGTATTAAAAGTGCAGGATTGAATCTTTCTGATATTACCCTTGAACCGTTGGCTTCAGCATCAGCAGTATTAAGTCAAGAAGAAAAAGAAGCAGGTGTAGCATTGATTGATATAGGTGGAGGTACCACAGATTTAGCGATATTCAAAGACGGAATTATTCGTCATACAGCAGTCATTCCTTTTGGAGGAAATGTAATTACTGAAGATATTAAAGAAGGTTGTTCCATAATAGAAAAACAAGCAGAATTATTAAAAATTAAGTTTGGTTCAGCATGGCCAGGAGAAAATAAAGAAACAGAAATTGTTTCTATTCCAGGATTAAGAGGAAGAGAACCTAAAGAAATTACGCTTAAAAATTTATCAAAAATAATCCATGCGAGAGTTCAAGAAATTATTGAACATGTGTACCTAGAAATTAAGAACTATGGGCACGAAACTCAAAAAGGAAAACTAATTGCAGGTATTGTATTAACTGGGGGTGGAGCTCAATTAAAACATTTACGCCAGTTAGTAGAATATATTACTGGAATGGACGTTCGTATTGGGTATCCAAATGAACACCTAGCAGGAGACTCTGATGAGGTATTGTCGAGCCCTGCATTTGCAACTGCTGTAGGGTTGTTAATGGAAGGTTTACAAAAAGAAGTAGAAGAAAAAGTAATTGTTGAAGAAGCGCCAGAGGCGTTAGTAGAAGAAATAATTGAGGAAGAAAAAGAAATAATAGAAGAAATCCAAGAAGAGAAGGAACACAAAGCGAAAAAATCTAAATCGTTTTTTGATAAGTTTACCGAACGATTCAAAGAATTTTTAGATAACGCAGAGTAATTAGTATATATAAGAATACTCCTGATTAATCCCCTAAAAAGGAGTGTAAAATTGAATAAGAATTAATAAAAAAGAAAAGTTATTATGAGCGCAGAATTTGATAACATTTCATTCGACATGCCAAAAACACAATCGAATGCCATTAAAGTAATTGGTGTTGGTGGGGGAGGAAGCAACGCAGTAAACCACATGTATAGTAAACAAATTCACGGAGTAGATTTCGTAATTTGTAATACAGATGCACAAGCATTAGAAAACAGTCCGATACCTAATAAAGTTCAATTAGGGGCACACTTAACCTCTGGGTTAGGAGCAGGTGCAAATCCAGAAATTGGAGCACAAGCAGCAGCTGAAAGTATACAGGAAATTCAACAAATGTTGAGTACACATACTAAAATGGTGTTTATCACCGCAGGTATGGGAGGAGGTACTGGTACAGGAGCAGCTCCAATCATAGCTAAAATTGCTAAAGACATGGATATTTTAACGGTAGGAATCGTTACTATGCCATTTCAATTTGAAGGAAGAATGCGCTCAAAACAAGCTCAAAAAGGAATTGATGAGTTACGTAATAATGTAGATTCATTAATTGTTATCAATAATAATAAACTGCGCGAAGTTTATGGTAACTTAGGGTTTAAAGCAGGATTCTCTAAAGCTGATGAAGTATTAGCAACCGCAGCAAAAGGGATTGCAGAGGTAATTACACATCACTACAAGCAAAATATCGATTTACACGATGCAAAAACGGTATTGTCAAATAGTGGTACAGCAATTATGGGGTCTGCGAAAGAAACAGGAGCTAACAGAGCTAAAAATGCCATTGTAAAAGCATTAGATTCACCTTTGTTAAACGATAATAAAATTACAGGAGCTAAAAACGTATTGTTATTAATCGTTTCTGGAGGTAATGAAGTTACCCTAGATGAAATAGGTGAAATTAATGACTATATTCAGGATGAAGCAGGTTACGATGCCAATATTATTATGGGTATTGGAGAAGACGAATCATTAGAAGATGGAATAGCAGTAACCGTTGTGGCTACAGGTTTTGCAGCAGATCAACAAGGAAATATTACCAATACAGAAGTAAAGAAAATAGTTCATACCCTAGAAGATGAACAAAAGGCAACTTATAACTTTGGAGATCAACAAGTACAAACTTCTACAGCAATTGACGAGCCTATACAAAATACACCATCAAATAAAGTGATTCATGTTTTAGAGGAAGAAAAGCCTGAACCTAAATCAGAGATTATTCCTACCACAGAAGCACTAAAAAATATAGAGGTAGTATATGATGAAATTGCAATAGAAACCGTTTCTGAAGACGATTTTATCATCACCAATATTGCGGAACCTAAAGTAGAAGAAAGAGAAGAAGTAAAAGAACAACCAACTCAACAAGATTTGTTGTTTGATTTGCCCTTAAATTCTTACGAAGAAATAACACCAGCTTCTCATTTAGTTGAAACAACTAACGAGATAAAAAATATTGAAGTAAAAGCCGAAGAAGTAAAGTATCATAAAGTTGAAAAACGTTATGTATTAGACGATTTTAGCGCACAACCAACCATTGGTAAAAGTTCTACTCCTACTATTAAAGAAGAGGTGGAAGAAGAGTTGCAATTTGAGGTAAAATCTAAAACGCAAGAAGAAATTAATAACATAAACACTTCAAGCGAAGAAGTTTCTCCGTTAGACTTAACAATTTCTGAATTGCAAAAAAGAGCACAAGAAAGACGTGAAAAAATGAAAGGTTTTAACTACAAGTTTAACGACCAGGTTAGTAAAAACATAGACGAAATTGAACGTCAACCAGCGTATAAAAGATTAGGAGTTGATATTGATGCAGGTTCTGATATTAGTAAGTCAGATACAGCATTGAATACAGATAACAACGACTTATTACGCGCTAACAACTCGTTTTTACACGATAATGTAGATTAATAAAAGAATAAGACTTATTTTTAAAATCCCGATAACTCGGGATTTTTTTAATACTTTAAAAATATAAAATTATGAGTTTGCAAAAACAGGTAATGGATAAAATGAAAGAAGCTATGAAGGCTAAAGATACCATAGCTTTAACAGCTTTAAGAGCTTTGAAATCAGCTTTTATGCTAGCAAATACCGAAGCGGGAGCAGGGGAACTTACCGAAGCAGAAGAATTAAAAATTATTCAAAAGCAGGTAAAACAACGTAAAGATAGTGCTACTGTGTTTACAGAGCAAGGGCGTAACGACTTAGCAGAACCAGAATTGGCAGAAGCAGCTGTTTTAGAACAATTTTTACCAGAGGCCTTAAGTGAGGAAGAAATTGGGAATATTGTAGAGAAAACCATTGCAGATGTTGGAGCAGACGGGATGAAGGATATGGGTAAAGTAATGGGAATTGTATCAAAGCAATTAGCAGGACAAGCAGACGGGAAAACAATTTCAGCAATTGTAAAAGCTAAACTAGCTTAATAAAATTCATAGACTCAGTAGTTCAACTGGATAGAACATCAGATTTCGGCTCTGAGGGTTGGGGGTTCGAGTCCTCTCTGGGTCACATTTTGAAACAAAACCTACTTAAAATCAGTAGGTTTTGTTTTTTAGGGTAAGTATAGTGTTAAGTTTTTTTTCTTTTCTCTAAAATAAAATTGTACCTTTTCTTCAACTATAACCATCCTTTAAAGATAAAAATAATTTTACTTACTTTTTAGAAACCATATATAATAGAAGTAAGGAACGAATTACTTTTTGCCATTCAAAATACTTTTTTTTATATAAAAAAGTACTATAAATTAAGATTTTACATATATTAGCGTTAATAAGTATTATAATGATACTTA